>DAOUBY010000123.1:0-3102 GCA_034432325.1 Anaerolineales bacterium | reverse complement strand
TGCCGTCGTCTTCCACAATGGCGCGGACGGCGCCGCCGCGCTTTTCGATGAGGATGCTGGCGGATTTCGCCTGCGCGTGGCGGGCAATGTTGGTCAGCGCTTCCTGTACGATGCGGTAGAGGGCGGTTTCGATTTCGCCTGGCAGACGTTCATCCAGTTGAATGACCACGTCCACAGGGATTTTGTAGCGCGCCTGCCATTCGTGCGCCAGCCGTTCGATCGCGGCGGCGAGACCGAGGTCGTCGAGGACGCGCGGGCGCAGGCGCATGGAAAGGTCATGGACTTCTTCGAGGGTGTGCGCGGCGACTTCGCGCAGGTCGGCGGCTTTGGTGGGCGAGGAACAATGGGCGCATTGGGCTTCCATCATCCGCAAGCCGACGATGAGGGAGGTGAGATTTTGGGAGGTGGAGTCGTGCAGTTCGCGGGCGATGCGGCGGCGTTCGTCTTCCTGAGTGGCGATGACCTTCTCCATGAGCTGCCGCCGCAGGGCTTCGCGCTCGCGGCGCAGTTCTTCGGTGTGCGCCAGTTCTGCGGTCATGGCGTTGAAGGCGTCGGCAAGGTCGCCAATTTCATCGTCCGCCCAGCGGGGGACGCGGCGGGTGAAATCGCCTTTGGCGACAGCCTGGGTGGCGGCAACCAGGTTCAGGATGGGGCGGGTGAGAATCCAGGTGAGAAACACGGCGACCAGAACGCCCGTCGCCGAGACCAGGACGATGGTGAGAAGCAGTTGCGCCGTCAGCGTGGATAATGCCGTTTGCATGGACGCGTCCGAAAGTCCGATGCGAGCCGTGCCGATTTTGCCGCCGAGGATGGGGACGGCAGTATCCCAGATGAGTCCTTCATCGGTTTGAATCAGGACGGTGTGGTGGTGGTCGTTGGGCTGGGCGGAGTTGAGGGTTAACAGTTCGAGCGGGAAGCCGTCGCCGAAGGTGTGGGCGATGACCTGTCCGTTTTGATCCACGAGGAAGGCGTAGCGCACGCTGGGGTTGTTGGCGAGGGTCTCTTCGAGCAGGTCGTGGAGGCTGAGCAGGTCGTTGAGCAGGACGGGGTCGGCGGCGCGGGCAGCGAGGTCGCGCGAGATCGAGACGCTTTGCTCTTCCAGTTGGGCGGTCATGGTGGCGGTCAGGGCGTAGCGTGATTGAACGGTCACGCCCGCGCCGAGCAGGAGGACGAATCCCAGCACGATGCCGAGGATTTTTGTGCGGACGCTGACCGCGCCGGCAATTGCCCAAAAGCGTTGAATGAGATTTCGCATCATGGCTGGACCGCCGAAGCGGGGACGACGCCCATCAGGTCGCGCACGCCGTTGTAGGCGCTGTCGTCTATCAGGACGAAGCGTTCGACGCCGATGGAGGCGAGGGCGTCACGGGCGGCGGGGTCGTCTGCCATGCCGAGCAGGAGCGATTGCAGTTCTTGTTTGACCTGCGGGCGGGTGAACGGGCTGACGACGACGGGCGGGATGCCGAAATCGGGCGAGATGTGGATGACGCGGACTTTCTCGGCAAGAGACGGGTCGCGGGCGAGCGCATACTCATAGACAAGCGAGTCGACGGCGGCTCCATCCGCCACGCCGCCTGCCACTGCCCGAATGGCTTCGTCGTGGCTGTAGGTGAAGAAGGTGCGGGCGAAGAATTCTTCGGGGGTGAAGCCGAGTTGGTGAACGACGTAGGTGGGGTAGACGCGCCCGCTGAGCGAGATGGGGTCGGTGAAGGCGAAGACTTTGCCGCGCAGGTCGCTCATGCTTTGGGCGGGGCTGTTCGCGGGGACGATGAGGTAGGAGTTGTAGGTGGTCTTGCCTTCCACTTGCGGGGCGGCGAGCAGTTCCATGCCGAAGGTGTTGTGTCCCTCCACGTAGGCGCTGGTGCAGACGAAGGCAAGGTCCACTTCGCCGTGTTCGATGAGGTCGTTGATTTCGAGGTAGGTGCGGCGCTGGATGAGTTCGACGGGGCGGTTGAGTTTGGCTTCGAGGTAGTTGAGGAAGGGGGCGTAGGATTCCACCGTCCCTTTGGGGGAGATGACCGCCGCCACCGCCACGCGCAGGGGAACGGCTTGCTGGTTGGGGGTGGGGAGGGGCTGGAGGTCGGTGAGGTCCACCCTTCCCGCAATTTCGGTTTGAGGGAGGGGGGAGCAGGAGGCGAGGAGGATGAGGAGAAGGAGGAGGAGGATTCTTTTCATGGTTTCAGCATCGAATGACGCGAAGGACACGAAGTTCTTTTGGTTTTCAGCATCGAATGACGCGAAGGACGCGAAGGACGCGAAGTTCTTTTGGTTTTAGCATCGAATGACGCGAAGGTATGGGTTTATGCGGGTTTTTGGTAATTTTTGTGATGGACGAGGCGTTCTTGATGGAGGCGCGATTCGCCAAAATTCAGGAGAATGGCAAGTTCATAACCAGTGGCGGCAAGGTAGTTGATGGCTTGCGCTTTGTGCGCATCGGTAATATCGGAAACGGCTTTGATTTCGAGGATGATTTTACCGTCAATGACAAAGTCGGCGATGTAATCGCCAACCAGTATGCCTTTGTACATGACGGGTAAGCGCACCTGCTCTTCAAATGGGATATTCCGCAGCGTCAATTCATACGCCAGCGCTTTTTGATAGACCGCTTCCAGAAAGCCCGCGCCCAGCAGGCGATGCACTTCCATCGCCGCGCCGATGATGGCAAACGACAGTTCTTTGTATAGGATTTCCGCCATAGTTCCTCCGCTTTTTTCGATTCATTCGCGTCATTCGATGCAAAAATTGATTTTTTCGATTCATTCGCGTCATTCGATGGCAGGATGGATTGAATGTAGCAAATCGGATAAAAGTTGTCCAGTGATGAATATCACTTAAACCAGTACGTTCCCACTGCCAGAATCAGAATCACTCCCAGGGCGCGGCGGACGTTGGCGCTCGAAAATTTGACCGCCCCCAGGCGGCTGCCAATCATCGCGCCGACCAAGCCGACAATTAAGAGGGGGACGCCAAATTCGCCGAAGGAGAACGTGCCATTGCTGACGCGCCCGATCAGTCCGCTGATGGAATTGATGGCGATGAACGCGCCCGCCGAGGCGGCGGCTTGTTTGGAAGTCCCCCAGCCCGCCAGGATGATGAGCGGGG
>DAOUBY010000122.1:0-5220 GCA_034432325.1 Anaerolineales bacterium | reverse complement strand
GTGGGCGCAGGCGGTTCGGCCGGCGCGGATGTGTCCGTCGGCTGGATGGCGGGAGGCTGCGTCGGCGCGGGAGCCTGGGTGGGCGGCTGCGGCTGTTGCTGCTGTTGAGTCGGGGCGGGCGCGCTGCCGCTTCCGAAACTGCATGCCAATCCCACCACAAGCACAAATGATACAAACAAGAACAGTGGACGAAGGCTTCTCATTGCATTCTCCTTTTTTGAATTTCGACAAGTATAAAGTACCGTCGGGCTTTCCACAATCCCCCAACTGGCGATTTCCATGGCTGTCTCAAAGTCTGGTTTCAGGCTAAAAAACAAACAGGATAGACAGGATTTCAGGATAAGCCGCGCGCAAAGCAGGGCGAAAACATCCTGTTTATCCTGTCTATCCTGTTAGGCGATGAATCAATAAACGGCTATGCTATAATAAAACCATGACAACACCCCCACTGGAACCCCAACCCCTTTCAACCGAGGAAACATCCAGAAAAGCCGAAGAAGAAAAGCAGATCAAGCGCACGATGGCGGGCGTCATCGTTGGGGCGGTCATTTTGCTGGCGCTGCTGGGGGCGGCGATCTACTTCCTGCTCCAGCCTGCCACCCCCACGGATAAAATCCGCGATATTTTCATCATCGTTGTGGCGCTCGAATCGCTGGTCATCGGCGTGGCGGTGATTATCCTCATCGTGCAAATGGCGAGCCTGATCAACCTGCTTCAAAATGAAGTGCGCCCCATCCTGAAAGCCACCAACGATACGGTCAACAACCTGCGCGGCACGGCTGAATTTTTGGGCGAAAATGTTGTCGAACCGGTCATCAAACTGAACGGGTATCTGGCAGGTCTGAACCGTATGTTAGAATTGATGGGCGTCAAAAAGAAATAACCCTGTTGCAAAAACCAACCAAACCCCAAGGAGGTTACCATGTCTGATCGTGATGAATTTGGAGCATTTCTCGTAGGCTTCATCGTCGGCGGGCTGACCGGCGCGGTCGTTGCCCTGCTGTTCGCCCCGCAATCCGGCGAAGAAACCCGCGCGCTGATCAAAGACAAATCCATCGAACTGCGCGACAAAACCCAGCAAACCGCCGAAGAGGCGCTTGCCCGCGCCGAAGCCGCCGCCCAGGAAGCGCGCGCCCGCGCCGACGAACTTGCCCGCCAGTTGAAGGAACGCGGCGCCGAGGTCTATACCAAAGCCAGCGAACGCGGCAAGGCGGTTGTGGAAGATGTCCGTGAACGCGGCAAAAGCGCAGTCGAGTCGCTGCGCAAAGGCAAAAAGTCCGACGAGTCGTCTGCCGCTTAAGACAACGGCATCCGTGCGAGGGTTTGACCCGGCGGTCAAACCCTCGTTTTGTTTATGAGAACTCTCCTGCAGGTTTTCTTTCGCCTGCTTTATCATCCGTTTGCCTTCGCCTACGATCTGGTTGCAGCGATTGTCTCGTTTGGGCGCTGGCAGGAATGGATTTTGGAAGTTGTCCCATTCGTTCATGGGACGCTGACGCTCGAGCTCGGTCACGGACCCGGTCACCTGCACCGCTTCCTTCTCCGCCGGGGCTTGACCGCTGTTGCGATGGACGAATCTGCCCCGATGAGCCGGCTCGCCCGGCGCAGGCTGTCCAAACTGCATGTTGCACCATTCCATCTGGTGCGCGGGCTGGCGCAGACTCTCCCCTTCCGAGACGGGGCATTCGAGACCGTCATTGCCACGTTCCCTGCTGAGTACATCACCGATTCGCGCACGCTGTCAGAGGTGAGACGATGCCTTTCGGACGGAGGCAGGTTCATCGTCCTGCCTGCCGCGCTGCCGAGAAATAAATTTCTGGCGTGGCTGTTTCGCGTCACCGGGCAGGCGCCTTCCGATGCCGTGCGGGTTATCCGGGAAAAATTGCAGGAACCTCTGTTACAATCTGAATTCGATGCGAAGATTCATCTGCTGGAAAGAAGTTCCGGCACGCTGATCGTCGTTCTCGCCGAAAAGAAATGAAAAGGAAAAGTATGTTCAAAAAACTTCGTGAACCCGTCAACAGCCTCACTCATTGGGCAGGCGCCGCTCTTGCGCTGGCAGGCTTGATTGCCCTGCTCATCGTGGGCTGGGATACGCCCGCCAAAGTGATTTCACTCGCCATTTATGGAATCAGCCTGATTGCCATGTTTTCTGCAAGCGCCACCTATCACATGGTGCGCGTGAAAGACCGGGCTTTGGAAATCTTCCGCAAGATAGATCATTCCGCCATCTACCTTTTGATTGCCGGCACTTATACGCCGTTCTGCGTCAACGCCTTCGAGGGCTTTTGGAAGTGGGGAATGCTGAGCATCATCTGGTCGCTGGCGTTGATTGGGATTGTGGTGAAGGTGTTTTACATCCGCGCGCCGCGCTGGCTGAACGCCGGTATTTATATTTTGATGGGCTGGCTGGCTGTCGGCGCATCGGGGCAAATGCTCTCGGCGCTGCCTGCCTGGGTGTTCGGCTGGCTGATTGCAGGCGGCGTGATTTATACGCTGGGGGCGATTGTGTACATCACGAAAATTTTCAACTTCAAGCCGGGGGTGTTTGGCTTTCACGAGATGTGGCACATCTTCGTCCTGCTCGCGGCAATCGCGCATTATGTGGCGGTTTTAGGGGTGGCGGTGTAGTTATTTGAGGATTTGAAACAGGTTGCTGTAATCATCCGTCCACAGCCGTAGGGATGTGGAATAGCCCCTCAGGTCAACCGCGCGGGCTTGAATGGCGGGAGCCTGCAGCACGGCAGGGTCACGGGCAAGCAAAATCCAGTGGGAGGCATACCCGCCGTCGGCGTCGCCGGCGTAGTCCACGCGCACCAGATGCAAGCCGTAGTGTTTTGCAAGTTGCCAGAAGACCGGCAGCAGGTCGAGGTGCAAATTGGTGATGTGGGCGGCAATGACCCCATCGAGCGCGAGATGAGCGAGGTACACATCGAAGGCTTCGGCGGTGACGAGGTGAACGGGGATGGAATCGCTGCTGAAGGTGTCGAGTACCAGCACGTCGAAGTTTTGCGGACCCGTTTCGGCGAGTTCACGTTCGAGCGAAAGGCGGGCGTCGCCGAGGATCATGGTGATGTTCGCCTGGCTGGCTTGGACGAATGTGAAAAATCCGCCATCCCCTTCCGCCAGGTCAACGACAAGGGGATTGATTTCATATAGACGATACTCGTCTCCGGGTTGACCGTAGAGCGCCAGCGTCCCTGCGCCGACGCCCAACATGCCCACCCGCATCCCATTGCCATATTTCGGATGGTTCAAAATCGCCAGCCCTGCCCCGCTTTCGCGGACATAGTAGGTTGTGGGAAGGCTGCGGTCTTTGCCGATGAATTGCAGTCCGTGAATGGTGATTCCATGCGTCATCAGATAGGCAGGGCGCGGCGGTTCACCCGCCAGACCTTCGCGCACGCGGATGACGCCATAGAAATTTCTCCTGGCGTAGAGCGAGTCTGACATGAACGCATCCAGCGCGAGAAGCAAAAGGGTGGTCAACGCAAAGACGAAGAAGAGGAAACGCGCGCGCGCGGACAAATCGGCGGGACGGAGCAGCGCCGGTTCGTTGTCATTGACCGAAGGCTGGTACGACGGAGACGATCCTTTTTGCCGCCCGGGCAGACGGAGAACAGTCAGAAGCACCGCCATTGCCACCGCCAACCCGATAAAAAATTCCCAATAGCCGTTGAAGATCAGCGGCGCAATCAGGCTGACGAACAAACCGCCCAGCGCTCCGCCAATCGAAATCATGAGGTAAAAGACGGTCAGGTGTTCGGGGGCGGGACGCAGGAGATATAGTTCGCCGTGACACAACATGCACGCCGCAAACAACAGCAAACTGTAGGCAAGTATCTGCCAATAGATGTGCAGGCGCGTGGAGTTCAGCAGGATGAAGAGGGTCAGTACAATGGAGACAATGAAAAGCGCGGCATAGAATCGTCTGTTGTAGCCGCGGCCGCCCGCAAAGGTGATGATGAAGGAGATGAGGTACAACGCCAGAGGGAGAATCCACAAGAACGGGATGACGGCGACCTCCTGGGAAATTTGATTGGTGACCGAGAGGAGCAACAGCGAGGCGGCGCCGCTCAAGCCGATCCACAAGGAGAGCAAGGCAAAGGCGGGGCGCGGCGTTGAGGGGGCAGAGGCAGGTATCGGGGCGGCAGGAAGCGCAGTGCGCCCGTTCCAAAATGCGATGCCGCCGGCAAGCAATCCAAAGAAGAGAAAGCCCGCGCTCCACATCCATCCCTGACTGCGCAGCGACATATTCGGTTCGACGACAAGCGGATATGCAAGCAACCCAAGCAAAGAGCCGGCGTTCGATAATGAATACAGCCTTGCGTAGGATTTTTCGGGAAAGACTCGGCTAAACCACGCCTGCATCAGGGGACCGTTGGACGCAAGCAGAAAATACGGCAAGCCAATCGAAAGAAACAACAGTTTGAGGATGGGAAGGACTGGGAAAACGTCGTAGGGCGGCTTCCAGCCGTCAGGAGGCATGATGGGAGTTTGCCACTGCAAAGACTGAATGCTCAACGCTGCAAAAGCAAGCGCAATCAAAGAGCCGTGAATGGCAGCCTGCTTTTTTTGTTTCATCAACCAGTAAGCGTAGAGATACCCTCCGGTAAGCGCGGCTTGAAAGAATAACATTGCCGCTGACCAGACTGCAGGCGTGCCGCCAAACCACGGCAATATGAACTTCCCGATCATCGGCTGGATTTGAAAAAGGAGAAAGGCGGAAATAAAAATGCTGGCGGCAAAGATGAACATGGCGTCACCTGCCACAATTGTACATGCGCAGGTGGAATTCATGTACAATTGCGCGTACATTCCGGTTTGGTAGTATTTCGATTGTTATGGAAAAGTGGCGCGAGATTAATCCCCCTACGGGGACGATGTCGCGCGGTGCGAATTGACACAACTTTCGACATACTACCCCGATTTTGAAAAGGACAAGCGCATGAAACAAAACAAACGAAGAACTTCGAGCGTGTTCCTGATTTTGGGAATGGCATTTCTGGTCATCGGGCTTTCCACCGACAATACTGCGTTCACGTGGGCGGCGCTGGCGTTTGTTGTCCTGTCGCTCGTCCTGGGCGGACGATGGTTGAGACCACGAAAAAGATAAAAAGAAGGATTGAGGTAGCACTACAGTAAAACGTGGAATCTTCCAGCAGGGAAAAAATCAGCCACAGATTTCACGGATTATCACGGATTGGAATAAAAAATCCG
>DAOUBY010000121.1:0-29970 GCA_034432325.1 Anaerolineales bacterium | reverse complement strand
TTCAACTGAACAAATCCTTCACGTCGTCCCGCGTCAGCGACTTGAAGAAACTCGCTTCGGTGGCGATGATGTTTTTCACCAGCGCGCGTTTCTTTTCCTGCAATTGCAGAATCTTTTCCTCCACCGTGCCGCGCGTGATAATCTTATACACGAAGACGGGCTTATCCTGACCGATGCGGTGAGCGCGGTCGCTGGCTTGCATTTCCACAGCAGGATTCCACCACGGGTCGAGGTGGATGACGTAATCGGCGGCGGTCAGGTTCAGCCCCGTGCCGCCCGCTTTCAGGCTGATGAGGAAGAACGGAATCGCCGGGTCGTTTTGGAATGCGTCCACGTGCGCCTGACGGTTGTGAGTCTTCCCATCGAGGTAAACATACCTGACCTTGCGCGCGTCCAATTCGCGCCTGACGAGTTTGAGCGTCTCGACGAATTGCGAGAAGACCAGCGCCTTGTGACCTTCGGCTTGCAGCGTCTCCAGCGTTTCAAACAGGACCTCGAACTTGGGCGCCTCGCCCCGATAATTTTTCTCCACGAGGGCGGGGTGGATGGCAATCTGCCGCAGGCGCAGGAGACCTTCGAGAATTTTGAAGCGCGCGTCTTCGATACCTTCGCTTTCTATCAGCCCGAGCAGTTCGGCGCGGTAACGCTCGCGGGTTTGCGCGTATAACTTTTTCTGTGCGGGGTCCATATCGGTGTAGACGAGGCGTTCGGTGCGCGGCGGCAGTTCGGGCGCGACCTGCTCTTTGGTGCGGCGCAGGATGAAGGGGTAGACCAGTTTGCGGAGCGTTTTCGCCGCTTCTTCATCGCCGCGCGCTTCGATGGGGTTGGCGAAGGCGCTCTTGAAGTAATCCATGCCGCCGAGCAGGCCGGGGTTCAAAAACGCAAACTGCGACCACAATTCAAAGGTGTTGTTCTCCACAGGCGTGCCAGTCATCACAAGACGATGTTCGGCTTTCAACAGCCGCGCGGCTTTGGCGCTCTTTGCCAGCGGGTTTTTGATGGCTTGCGATTCGTCCAAAATCACATAATGAAAGTGATAGCCGCGCAACAACTCCACGTCGCGCAGCATCGTGCCGTAAGTGGTCAGCACCACATCGTACTCATCGAAGGCGGATGTATCCTTGATGCGGAAGTTGCCCATATGCTCGAGGAAGCGCAGATTGGGAGTGAACTTTTCGGATTCTCTCTGCCAGTTGGCGACCAGACTCTTCGGCACGACCAGCAGGCTGGCTGGTTTCGGTTCGCCGCCTTCTTCTTTCAAAGACTGGAGGAAGGTCAACACCTGGACGGTTTTGCCCAGTCCCATATCGTCTGCCAGCACGCCGCCGAATTTGTAGTCGCGCAAAAAGTGCAGCCAGTCGAAGCCGTGCTTTTGGTAGGGGCGCAGTTCGCCGACGAACCCTTTGGGGAGCGGGCGCGGCTCGATCCGCTCGAAGTTGCGGAAACGCTCGCGGCGTTCGCGCAACTCCGCAGGAGCCCCCTGCGGGGATGTTATCTGAATCGAGGCGTCGTCTTCGAGCAGGGAATCGAGCAGGGGCAGGTGAACGTCAGAGACGCGGAATCCGTTTTCCGTCTCCTGCGCCAGATTCCACAAATGCTTGTACTTTTCCAGCCACTCTTCGGGGATTTGCCCCACCGAGCCGTCGGCAAGTTTGATGTAACGCTCGCCGCGCTTGAGCGCCTTGCGGACGTCGTGGAAGGAAATTTGCTGATCGCCAAATTGGACGATGGTTTGCAGGTCGAACCAGTCAATGCCCGAAGTGATGTTGACGCGCAGCGTGGGCGTGGCGCGGTTGATCTTGCCGAGTTTGAGATTCTCTTCGCCGTAAATTTCGAAGCCTGCTTGCGTGAGGAGTGGGATGGAGTGAATCAGGAAGTCGAAGGGGTGGGCGCGGGCGCGCAGTTCGAGCGTGCCGTGCGGATGCGGCGAGCCTGCGCGCTTGAGACGGTAGACCGGGTCGGTGAGCAGTTGATAGAAATATTGCTCGCGGTCGGGCTGGCGGTGAATGCGGACGAGTTCCCACGAATCGGGGACGGATTGGACAGCCTGGTCTTCGTCCTTGCCGAGCGGCAGTTCGTATTCTCCGTAGCCGAAGCGCAGGTCGGCGCGCAGAATCTTGTCCTTGTTGTCGTCGTGCAGGTAGAGGCGCGGGACGGGCTCGGCGTGGACGTCGCGCCATTTCACCAAATCGCTTTTGATGGGCAGCGTCTGCGCGATGGTTGGAAGATATTGTTCGCGGAAATGTTCCACCTGCTGAATGGGAATTTCAATGGGAAAGGTGGAAAGCGCATCCAAGCCGCGGCTGTTTTCAATCAACGCCAGCGTGTCGTCCATCAGAACCCAGGCGGGGCTGTTGGTGAGGACTTCGATTTTTTTACGAATGGGGAAAAATGCGCCGTTTTGTTCAAAGCCTGCCAGCAGGCTGAGTTTGGAATCGTCCGTTTGCAAATCCACCTGAAGTTCGATGGGGCGGGGAAGCATGCGCAGGCGGCGTTCCACTTTGGGTGGGTAGTTCAGGTTGGCGAGGAAAATGGGAATCCCTGTGCGGGCGATGGTTGCAAAGTAACTGGCCATCGAGTTGTTGGAGATTCCATACATGCGGGCAGCGGCGCGCAGAAGGTCAATAAACGCAAGGGCTTCATGATCGAGATTGAGGCAGCCATTTGGGTTGAGCGTGTGATAATACGTCTCGTTGGCTTTGATCCAACTGGTATCGGTTTCGAGCAGGCGGTTGACGCGCTCAGGGTCAAAGTCTTCCATCTCCCGCAGCGGAGCCCAGCCGTTCTCGTGAACGACATAGGGGGACAGGAAATAAGAGTAGGAAGAGGCGCCTCCGTAGTAACTGTATTGGTTCCGCGCCAGCACAACGGCGGCAGCGTAGCGGTTGATGCGGTTTCCGCCCGACGATTTGCGCGGCAGGAGCGCCAGGGCTTTGTTGAGTTTATTTTCCCAGCCTCCCGATACCTGTGCCTGCGGAAAGGAGGCGGGCTTGCCGAAGTCATCCTGCTCTTCGTCCTCCCACTCCTCTTCATCTTCAGCCATACTTTTGAGATACTCGCTGGTTTCGAGCGCGGCGGCGATCATGTGTTTGCAGAAGTTCCCCTCGCCGGCGTAGGGACAATCGCACTCGAAAGTAAGACCGCCCTTTTTATCCGCTTCGATAACGACTTCATATTCGCCTGAATTGCCGTCCACATAACAAACAGCCTTGCTCTCGCCGATGAGTTCCACTTCAAAGACGCGTCCGCCTTTGAAGTAGGCGCGTCCGCGCTGGATGGAAACAGAATCGGCGTAGAGGTGGTAGGGAAAGTTATCGAGGAGTTGATGCGTTAGCGCTGTCATGGCGGCGCGTAGTATAACGCGTTCTTTTTGCGCGGGCAATAAAAATCTCTATTACAACCGCTATCCCTTCCAGCCTGTTTCCTCCACTGCCGTGAAAATATCGGTGGCGGAGATGATGCCGATGAGCGTGCCGCTTTCATCTGCCACAGGCAGGTGATGGATGCGATGCTCCTGCATCACCCGCGAACATTCCTTGAGCGTCCACTCAGGTCTTGCCGTGATAATGGGACCGGACATGATCTCGCGCACGGTTGTCTCGGCGGGGTTACGGTCTGCCGCCACGATTTTGTCGCGGATGTCGGTGGTGGTGACGATTCCGTAGGCGGGGTTTTTATCGCTGATGTCCACCACCACGCTGTGAATCTTGCGGCGGCGCATCAAGGTGAGCGCATAGGATACGCTCGAATCGGGGTCAACGACGACCACAGGGCTGGACATCCAATCGCGGACTGTGTTAGGCATATGCTCCTCCAATGGTTTGTTTATCAGGACTTTCGCAAAACCCTGCGTAGAGCGCGTTCTCTAACGCGCAGACTCTCTAATCAATGTTAGAGAACGTTGATTAGGCGTAAGTCCTGTTTATTTAATCTCTTGCATAAGTCAGCCGGCGTTAGAGAACGCCTCCTGCGCCGGAGCGTATTGTGCGTTCTGGCGCACTTTTGCAAGGGGTCTATTTGGATAAATTCGAGTCATTCAATACAGGAAACTGATTGCCGGTAACATTTATTTTACAACCAGTTCGACCGAATCCATCGCCAACAGCGAGCCGTCTTCGGCGCTGACATCCTGCACTTCCAGGCGGATGACCGCGCCGGAGAGGATGTTCCCCAGCGAAATCGTCTGGTCGAAGGCGCCGGGCGCGCCCACATCCGCCGCAGTGACGGTGATCGAGCCGATGGCAAGTTCCACCCCGCCCAAATCGTAAATGCGATAGATCAGGGTGTTTTCGAAAGGCGCAATTGCCACACTTCCTTTGAGGGGGATGGAACGGAAGACTTCTGCACGGTTGGCGGGAAAATCAATGCTGATGGTGCGCCGTCTGCCGTCGGGCGTGAAGGTGACGTAATCGGACATGCGCAGGTGGTTGTGAGTGAGGCGGTAATGCCGCTCTGTGCGCAGCGACGGGCAGCACATTGGGTCGTTTGCGCCGTGAATGGTGGCGTCGAGGAAAATTTCGCCGCTGGCAATCGAGAGTTCGTTGATCAGGGGGCGGTCATCCACCAGCGCCGAGGTTTGAAATTTGAGTTTCCCGCCTGCTTCGGCAAAAACCGCCAGAAAGACGAACGTGCCAGTGCCGCCGTAGTTTTCCGCAACCATTGCCGCGTACTCATCCACGCCGTCGCCGTTCAGGTCGCCGTGGGCGGTGAAATCGGTCATGACAACCGAAGTAAAGTCTGGGGCTGCGGGGTCGCCTTTTGTAAATACCCCGTCGGTCAACTGTACGGTTTGCAGGCTGTCGGAGAAGCCAAGTTGATATTCAGCGCTGCGGAGGCGGGTCACATAATCGGGGGCGGGGGTGGAGGTTGCGGGGAGAGACGTCGGTTCGGAAGCCGAATCAGGCGTCGGCGAGGGGGAAGCGAAGGTGCGGCACGAAGCGAGGAGCAGGCTGGCGGTCAAAATCCAGGTCAGGGAACGATTGGGAACCATGTTGCGCCTCCATCTGCTGTTCGATATACGGCACGCTGACCGGTGGGGGTCATCGTGACGACCCAGCCGGTCATGGGATCGGTGAAATCCATGCCGGCAAAGATTTCGCCAAGCTTGACGTCGGGCAGGATGATGCTCCAGGTATGCGCCGCGTCGCGCGTGACGTAGAACTGGTCGCCGCCAAAAACGACCGCTTCCTGCGCTGAGAGAAAATCGGCAACGCCGCTGGCGGGCAGCGTGTTGGGCGTGAGCGTCCAGGCGGTTCCGCCGTCGTTCGTGGTGTAGACCGCGAGTTGATAGCCGTCGCCCGTAAGGCGCATGGCAATGAACCCATCGTCAGCGTTGAGAAATTTCATCTGCCCGCGTTCGATGCTGAGTTCGGCGTTTTGCGCGCCATTCGGCAAAGGCAGAGCGACCGAGCTCCAGGTGACGCCGCCGTCATCAGTGCGGAAGAGGTAGGGCGAGCCCGGCGCGTAGGTGACGCCGTAAATGAACGCGGTCTGCATGTTCACGGGAGCAATGCCCGCTTTCAAGCCGCCGAGCGGGAGAGAGTCGCCCGCGCCGGTGAGGTTGGGATCGTTGGTGAATTTTTGCGTCCAGGCCGTGCCGCCGTCGGTGGTTTGGAAGACAGCCACAGCGTTCGAGCCTGCGCCCACGCCGAGGTCGGCAAGCGCCCAGCCGTTTTCCGCGTCGAGGAAGCGCAGGTCGGCGCCGCTGAACGGGACGGGAAACGATGTCCACGAAAGCCCGCCGTCGGCGGTGCGGTAGAGCGTTCCGCTGTTCGGGTAGTTCGCCAAATCGGGCAGAAGCAGCCAGGCATGGCTGTTGTCGGTCAGCGAAAGGACAGCCTGATAGCCGGTTTCGGTCAGGCTGGGCGGCGTGACGTTGTACCAGGTGACGCCGCCGTCGTTCGTGCGGACGATTTGCGTTTCGGTCACGCCCCAGCCATCCAGCGAGTTGAAGAATTGGAGGCTGATCAGCGCTGGCGTCTCGACCAGCGGCGCGTCAATGGGCGGAGGCGGGGGCGTATCGGGGGAGAATGGGGCAAGCGTCGCTTCTGCAGAAGGCTGTGAAGAGGCGCTGCATGCAGTGAAGAGCAAGGCAAGAAGAAAGACGCAGGATAAGGTTTTTTTCATGAACACATCAGCATATAGATTACAGGGCGAAAGTCAGGTTTCGACCTGTGTTGTTCAATTCAACCGATAAACTCGACAATCGTCGCCTCGCCCTGACCAACGCCCACGCACAGGGTTGCCAGCCCATACTTCACGTTTCGGCGCAGGCGCATCTCATGGACCAGCGTCGTCATCAGCCGCGCGCCCGAACATCCCAGCGGATGTCCGATGGCAATTGCGCCGCCGTTGACGTTGACGAGTTCGGGGTCGAGGTCCAGGTCTTCCATCACTGCCAGCGACTGCACGGCAAAGGCTTCGTTGAGTTCTACGAGACCGATGTCCTTCATTTGCAGACCTGCCCGCTGGAGCGCTTTTCTCGTCGCCGGCACGGGACCCAGCCCCATCACGCGCGGCGGGACTCCGGCGGAGGCGGATGCAACGACCCGAACCAGCGGCTTCAGCCCAAGCGACTTCGCCCGTTCTGCGCTCATCAAGAGCAGGGCGGCGGCGCCGTCATTCAACCCAGACGAATTTCCCGCCGTAACGGTTCCGCCCTCTTTGGCAAAAGCAGGCTTGAGTTTGGCAAGCGACTCCATCGAGGTATCGCGGCGCGGGCGTTCGTCGGTATCCACGACTTTGGGGTCGCCTTTCTTTTGCGGGATGACGACGGGCAGGATTTCTTCCTTGAAGCGCCCCGAATCAATGGCGGCGATGGCGCGTTGATGTGAACGCAGGGCAAAGGCATCCTGTTTTTCGCGGGTGATGTGGGGGCGTTCGCGGGCGATGTTTTCGGCGGTTTCGCCCATGGACTCGGTGCCGTACATCTCTTTCATTTTGGGATTCGGGTACCGCCAGCCGAGGGCGGTATCCCAGGCGGTGAGGTTGCCGAAGGAGTAGCCCGCCTCTGCTTTGGGGAGCGAGTAGGGCGCGCGGCTCATGGATTCGACTCCGCCGGCGATGTACACATCCCCTTCGCCAACTTTGATCGCCCGCGCCGCCTGGTTGATGGCGTTCAAGCCCGAGGCGCACAGGCGGTTGACCGTCACGCCGCCCACTTCCACAGGGAGACCGGCAAGCAAAGCCGCCATCCGCGCCACGTTGCGGTTGTCTTCGCCTGCCTGGTTGGCGCAGCCAAAGAAGACCTCCTCCACGAGGGCGGGGTCAAGGTTCGAGCGTTGGACAATTTCTTTGATCACCAGAGCCGCCAAATCGTCGGGGCGAACCGAAGCGAGACTCCCTCCCAAAGCGCCGACCGGCGTGCGTATCGCGTCCACAATGACAACGTCTGTCATGTTTCCTCCAGAGTGTATGAGATGAAGCGATTCTACCATCTTCAAAACGGATGATTTTCGTACAGCCGGCGGCGTGACGCTTGGCACTACTCCCCTAGCAGATAAAAAGTCATAATCAAAGCGGCAAAAACCCGCTAATTATTGTCAAACTTCTCGTATCTGTGTTGGAGACGTTTCAGGAAAATTCAGTAGATCACGAAAACCCTGCGTAACTTGCGCTCTCTAGCGCAAATTCGGCGGTAGAGACCGCCAAATACACGCTTTCGTGAAGTACTGAAATTAACAAATAATACCGTAACCGCGCATAGTTGGCGTTCCCTAACGCCAATTACCGGTCCAGCGCGTTAGAGAACGCGCCCTACCCAAACCAAAAAGGAGACGCAATGCCTGCCAAAGGTTGGATTGAAGTAAGCGACATGTACTGCAAGGGATGCGAGTTGTGCATCAGCGCCTGTCCGCAAGGGGTGATGGAGCTGGACATGTCGAGGCTGACCCCCAAGGGCTATCATCCCGCTCACATATTCAAAGAAGGTTGCACTGGGTGCGCCATCTGTGCGCTGGTCTGCCCGGATGCGGCGATTACCGTGTATCGCGAAATCACTAAAGGAGTTCCTGCAGCAGCGGGGGCGTAGCGTAAGCCTACGCCCCCCTTTATTTGGAGAAATCTATGACACGAGAACTGTGGAAAGGCAACGAAGCCATCGCTGAGGCGGCGGTGCGCGCGGGATTGCAAGCCTACTTTGGCTATCCCATCACGCCGCAGACGGAAGTGCTGGAATATTTGTCGCGGCGCATGCCCGAACTGGGACGCGCCTTCGTGCAAGCCGAATCGGAACTGGGCGCGATCAACATGGTCTATGGCGCGGCATGCGCCGGGGTGCGCGTCATGTCCTCTTCTTCCAGCCCGGGCGTGAGCCTGATGATGGAAGGACTCTCGTACATTGCCGGAACCGAAGTGCCAGCCGTGCTGGTCAACGTCATGCGCGGCGGACCAGGCTTGGGCAACATCGCTCCGTCGCAGGGCGATTACAACCAGGCGGTGCATGGCGGCGGTCATGGCGATTATCATCCCATCGTGCTGGCTCCAGCCTCGGTGCAGGAAGCCATTGACCTGATGGTGCTGTCGTTCGATCTCGCCGAAAAATACCGCACGATTTGCATGCTCATCCTGGACGGCTCAGTGGGGCAAATGATGGAACCCGCCGAGATGCCTGAGATGCGTCCCATTCAACAGCGCGATTGGGAATGGGCAACCAACGGGAGGATGGGAAAACGCGAGCGCCGCGTCCTGACTTCGATTTACCTCGATCCCATTCAGGAAGAAAAACTCAACCTGCGGCTGTTAGCCCGCTGGAAAACCATCCAGCGCGACGAAGTGCGCTACAAGGAATACTATCTCGACGATGCGGAGTTCGTCGTCATTGGCTTTGGCACGGCGGGACGTGTGGCGCTTTCAGCGGTGCGGCAGGCGCGGCAGAAAGGACTCAAGGTTGGGTTGCTGCGCCCGGTGACCGTCAGCCCGTTTCCGTCGGAGGTCATCGAGCAGTTGGCGGGGCGCGTGAGCGGCTTCCTGGTGACTGAAATGAACTCCGGGCAGATGCTCGAGGATGTTCGCCTGGCGGTGAAGGGGCGCGTGCCGGTGGAGTTTTACGGACGGCTGGGCGGCGTGGTGCCGTTCACCGAGGAAATTCTGCAGGAAATCGAGCGCGTGACGAAGAGCAGGTTGAGCGTCGAAACTGACCCGCGCAGCGCCTGGCTCGAGCGCATGGCAAAGGTATAGAGGTGCAGCATGGCTGTCAATAATCTGGTTTACGAACGTCCCGAAGCGTTTACCGACACACCCACACATTACTGTCCGGGCTGTACGCACGGCGTGGCGCACCGCCTGATTGCCGAGGTGCTGGAGGAAATGAACCTGATCGAGCGAACCATTGGCGTAGCGCCGGTGGGATGTTCGGTCTTTGCTTACAACTATTTCGACACCGATTTTGTGGAAGCCCCGCACGGACGCGCTCCCGCCATGGCAACCGGCATTAAGCGCGTCCTGCCAGACCGTATTGTCTTCACCTACCAGGGCGACGGCGACCTCGCCTCGATTGGCATGGGCGAAATTGTCCACGCGGCGGCGCGCGGCGAAAACATCACCGTCATCTTCATCAACAACGCCAACTATGGCATGACCGGCGGGCAGATGGCGCCCACCACTTTGCCCGGCATGAAGACAACTTCCTCGCCCAACGGGCGCGACGTGGAAACGCAGGGCTTCCCCATCCGCATGGCAGAGATGCTCGCCACGCTCGACGGGACAGGGTACGTCGTCCGCCGCTCTCTGCATGACCCGAAGAATATCCGCCTCGCCAAAAAAGCCATCCGCATGGCGTTCGAGACTCAGGCGCGCGGGCTGGGTTTCTCACTGGTCGAACTGCTCTCCACCTGCCCAACCAACTGGGGGATGACGCCGGTGCAGTCGTTGAAATTTGTGGAAGAACACATGGTTCCGGCGTATCCGCTTGGCGATTACAAAGTCGCGGCGGAAGTGGCGCAGGTGAAAATTTGATGTCATTGTGAGCGCTTGTTGCGAAGCAATCCCCTGAAAATGAGGAGATTGCTTCGGGCATCGCCCTCGCAACGACATGGAGGTAATATGCAAAAAGAAATCATCATCGCAGGCTTTGGCGGTCAGGGAGTCCTCTTCGGCGGGCAGGTGCTGGCTTATGCCGCCATGGACGCTGGCAAAGAAGTGACCTGGATTCCTTCCTATGGTCCCGAAATGCGCGGCGGCACGGCAAACTGCACGGTCATCATCGCCGATGAGGAGATTGGCTCGCCGCTGGTGCAACACCCGCCCCTGGCAATTGCCCTGAACCTGCCGTCCTTCGACAAATACGAAGAATTGCTTGCCCCCGGCGGAACGCTGGTCGTCAATCAATCCATGGTGGATCGCGGCGCAAAACGAACGGACATCCACGTCATTTTTGTGCCGTGCAACGAGATTGCCGAGGAAATCGGCGACCGCAAATTGCTCAACATGGTGGCGGTCGGCGCGCTGCTCACCGCGCTGCCCGAATTGACGCTGAAAGACATCGAAAAGGCACTGGAGGCGCATTTGCCCGAACGGCATAAACACCTCCTGCCGAAGAACTACGAAGCGCTGAAGCGAGGTTACGAAGCGGCGCAGAAAGTGCCAGCGTAGAAAAGCAATCAGAGAGTGTTTTGAAATTCCTGTTCTAACCACAGATGAACACAGATAAATTGAGTTTATCAGAATCAGTGTTCATCCGCGTTCATCTGCGGTGAATCACGATTTATAAAACACTCTCCAATCAGAAAACAGCGACCCACAACCCGTCTCGCCGGAGGCGGGTTTTTCTTGTTGTACAATTGGGGGCATGAAATATGAAACCGTCCACGGCGTAACCCTCCCCAAAATCGGATTCGGCACCTGGCGAATCGGCGGCGAAACCTCGCCCGACCCCAAGTTAGACGAAGCCTCCCTGACTGCGCTGCACACCGCCCTGGAGGTGGGCTACACCCACTTCGACACGGCGGAACGGTATGCGGCGGGACATTGCGAAGAACTGGTGGGCAGGGCAATTCGCGAATCGGGGAAGAAGCGCGAAGACCTGTTCATCACGACCAAAGTCTCGCCGGAGAATCTTGCTTATGACGATGTGCTCAAGGCGTGCGAGGGGTCTCTGCGGCGGCTCGGCACGGACTATATTGACCTGTACCTCATTCACTGGCCCCCGCGCTCCCTCTCGAAACTGGATGAAGCCTTCCCTGCCCTGAACAAACTGGTGCGCGAGGGAAAAGTGAAACATCTCGGCGTGAGCAACTTCAACCTCAAGTGGCTCAAGCGCGCACAGGAACTTTCCGAAACGCCCATCATCACCGATCAGGTACCCTACCGCCTGCCGGATAAAACCTACGTGGCGAACGGCGTGATCGAATACTGCCAGCAAAATGACATTCTCGTCACGGCATATTCGCCCGTCAAATTCAGGAGCATGCGCGTCAACCGCACGCTGAACGAGATTGCCGAGACGCATGCCGCAACGCCGTTTCAGATTGCCCTGGCATGGCTGGTGATGCAGCCGCGCGTCATCACGATACCCATGTCGTTCAACCCGCAGCACATCAAGGAAAATTTCGCGGCGATAAAAATCAAACTCAGCGACAGGGAAATGTCACAACTGGCGGATGAGTGGTAACCGTCCATGAACATCCAAATCCTGCCTGAAATCGAAATCAACGAAGAAACCGAGCAAGAACCGCTCTACCGCGTCATCATCCACAACGACCACATCACGCCGATGGGTTTTGTCGTGCATATCCTGACGACCATCTTTTACCTCGCCACCGACAAAGCCACCGACATCATGTTCACCGCGCACTACTACGGAACGGCATACGTGCAAACGCTTGCCAAATCCGAAGCCGAGAAGCGGGTCAACAGGGCACACGCGGAAGCAAACAGTGCGGGCTATCCGTTGAAATTCACCCTCGAACCGGAATAATCATCCCCCTCCATGCCCTCCCAACTCGACACCCTCACCCGCATCAACCTCGACGACCTGGTTTCTTCCTTCGGCTGGCAGGGCAACCCGCTGCTTGCCGCGCTGGTGCGGCGCGCTTTCCTCCGCCCTGCACGCAAGTTCGCCCGTCAGATGGTTGAATTCGACCTTCTCGCCGGTCAAACCAGCCTCGCCGAAGCCTCGCGCACAACCATGCAGAGACTATATGTTCGGGATGTCCGCGTGCATGGGCGCGAACACATCCCTTCAACGGGCGCCACGCTCTTCCTTTCCAACCATCCCGGCATGGCAGATACCATCAGCCTGTTCGCCGCCATCAACCGCGCAGACCTGAAGATCATCGCATTGCACCGCCCTTTTTTGGAAGCCCTTACCCACACAACGCAGCAACTGTTTTTCATAGATGACGACTCCGCCAGACGGATGAATGCCGTCAGACAGGTAACCAATCATCTGCGTAACGGCGGCGCCGCCCTGACCTTTCCGGCTGGGAGCATCGAACCCGATCCGCAGGTTTATCCCGGCGCCCTGGACTCACTCAACAACTGGACCGACTCGGCTGGAGTCTTTCTCCGCTTCGCGCGTGACGCCAAAATTGTTCCCGTTTTGGTGAGCGGAGTCATCTGGGAGCGGACCGCGCGTCACTGGCTGACGCGTCTCAAGCGGACGCGCGTCGAACGCGAAAAACTCGCCGCCGCACTGCAATTGCTCGCCATCGTTGTGCGCGACGCCCGCCCCACGACCGTCCACGTGCAGTTTGCCAAACCGATCACGCTCGAAGAAACCGGCTCGACGGCTTCGGACGCCATCCACACCAAAGTCATCGAACGGATGCGGGGGCTGATACAAAACAAGCCGCAAGACAACGGAGTCTCTGCGCTTTGAAAGATTCTTCATCCCCCCACCCCCCTCTTGCTGCAAGGGAGGGGAATTCTCCAGCATCGGTCAGAGGGAGGGCAAAACGCGCCGCCATCCGAGTCTTGTGGGCAGCCATTCTTCTCGTCCTGCTCTACTTCGCCCTGCATAACGCGCCGCTGACAGAAATCCTGCACACGCTGAAGAGGCTGCAACTCTGGCAGATCGCGCTCATTCTGTTCGTCAACGCGCTGGTCATCGCATCCATGGCCGCCCGCTGGTGGATCATCGTCCATGCGGAGAACCCGTCCCTGCCGTTTCTGCCGCTAATCGGGTATCGTCTGTCGGTGTTTGGGTTGAGTTACTTCACGCCAGGTCCGCAAGTGGGGGGCGAACCGCTTCAAGTGTTGTACTTGCAACGCAATCACGGGCTATCGTTTGCGCGCGCAACATCCGCCGTGATCATGGACAAACTGCTCGAATTCCTCGTCAACTTCCTTCTGATCGGCGTGGGGGCGTGGGCAATTGTCAGAGTGGGATTGGTTTCAGAAAACGGGATCAGGCTCACCCTGAGTCTGATCGGGCTGGCGGGGTTGTTGACATTGCCCCTCGTCCACATTTTCCTGCTGTATCGCGGCATCACGCCCATTTCCAGGATTCTGCTCCGCCAGCCGTTCATCCAAAGAGACCATCCAGGCATTCGGCTAATGATCGTCGCTGAGCGCATGGCTTCGGTGTTTTGCAGAAAACATGTGCGGGCAATGTTCCTTGCCATCGGTGTTTCACTGCTTTCGATCGTTGGGATTGCGGTTGAGTATTATTTGATGGTGTCGTTCCTGGGGATGCAAATCGGCGCCGTTCAGATTTTTGCCGCGCTGACTGCCATGCAGGCGGCGTTCCTGATGCCCCTGCCGGGCGGGTTGGGCGCGCTGGAAGCCAGCCAGGTATTCGCGCTCGGTGCGTTCGGACAACCCGCCTCTGCCGCCATCAGCCTGACCCTGCTCATGCGCGGGCGCGACATCCTGAACGGCGGCATCGGTTTGCTGCTTGCGGGGCGCGGATTCAAAGATAAAATTCAGGCATGAAGGCGCGCAGTCTGTTTTTCACCGCACAACGACAGGTCGAGATTCGAGAATCGGAACTGCCTGTTTTGAAGGATGAAGAAGCGCTGGTGGAAACGCTTTGTTCCGCCATCAGCGCCGGCACCGAGATGCTCGTCTATCGCGGGGAGTTTCCACAGTTGAAAGACGCGCACGATTCAATGAGCAGCGACTTGATGTATCCGCTGCGGTATGGATATGCGTGCGTGGGACGGGTGACGAAAGTTGGCAAATTGGCAGGGCAGGAATGGGAAAATCGTCTTGTCTTCGCGTTTCAGCCGCATACTTCATCCTTCATCGCTCATCCTGCCTCCTTAATTCCCCTTCCCCCATTCATCTCCCCTGAAGCCGCCTGCTTCCTCCCCAACATGGAGACCGCCGTCAATCTGGTGCAGGACGGCGCGCCGATTCTGGGTGAGCGCGCGCTGGTGCTGGGACAGGGCGTCGTGGGGCTGTTGACCGCATCTTTGTTGCGGGAATTTCCGCTCGAGGCGCTGGTCACATCCGATCGTTACCCTTTGCGGCGCAAGGCGTCGCTGGAAGTTGGAGTGAACGATTCTTTCGATCCTGCCTGGTTGAAGGATAACTTCAGCGGCAATGATCTCAAACACCTTTTTGGCTACGCGCAAAACTTCGACCTGACCTTTGAACTCAGCGGCTCCCCCTCCGCTTTGAATGACGCCATCGCGCTGACCGCCTTCAGCGGGCGGATTGTCATCGGTTCGTGGTATGGGGAGAAGAAAGCGGCAATTGACCTCGGCGGCGCGTTTCACCGCTCGCGGATTCAGTTGATTTCGTCGCAGGTCAGCACGGTTGCCCCAGCGTTGAGCGGGCGCTGGGACAAGGCGCGCAGGTTCGGGGTCGCGTGGGAGGCGTTGAGGCGCATCCAGCCGCAGAAGTGGATCACGCACCGCTTCCCCATCGAGGAGGCGGCGCAGGCGTACCGTCTGCTCGATGAGAATCCACAGGAAACGATTCAGGTTTTGTTCGATTATTGAAACAGGAGCCACTCATGTACACACTGGGAGTCAGAAGAAGTTTCATCGCCAGGCATTTTCTCATCGGAGGAGATTGGGGAGCGGAGAATTTTCCCAACTCGCATCATTACATTCTCGAACTGCAACTCGAAGGAAGCGAACTCGACCAGCACGGTTATCTTGTGGACATCGTGGACGTGGAGAAGCAGCTCGACGAAATTGTGTGCTACTACAAGGAGCAAATGTTGAACGACAAGCCTGAGTTTGCAGGCTTGAACCCGTCCATTGAGCATTTCGCGCGGATACTCGCCACTTCACTGAGCGAGCGCATCCGGGCGGCGAACATCTCTGCGCTGAAGGTTGTGTTGTGGGAAAACGATTCGGCGTGGGCGGCGTATCGAGTTACGCGATAGGAGATACGAGTTGCATGCCGTGCCTGGACATTGAACGATGCGCATTGGATTGGTGATTTACGGCTCGCTGGAGACCGTCAGCGGCGGGTATTTGTATGACCGCAAGCTGGTGGAGTACCTGCGCGCACAGGGCGACGCGGTGGAGATGATTTCGCTGCCGTGGAGGAATTACGCTTCTCACCTGACCGATAATCTGCGCTTCCGCCTCCCGCCCGGCTTCGATCTGATCATCGAAGACGAATTGAATCATCCCTCTCTGCTGTTTGCCAACCGAGCGCCGCATCCCTGCCCTGTGATCAGCCTGGTCCATCATCTGCGCTGTTCGGAGCTGCGACCGAAGCGGCAAAATGACCTGTACCGCATTGTCGAAAAGAAGTATCTGCAAAGCGTGGACGGGTTCATCTTCAATTCGAAGACGACGCAAGGCGTGGTGCAGGGGTTAATCGGAAACGGCAAGCCAAGCGTTGTCGCCCACCCGCCCACAGACAGATTTTGGGACAAGGCAATTTCGGAGGAAGAGATTCGGGAGCGGGCGAACAGCGACGATTTGCGGATATTGTTCTTGGGGAATGTGATTTATCGGAAGGGATTGCATACTCTGGTGAAGGCGGTCACAGGTCAAAGGTCGAAGGTCAGGGTGGAGGTGGTGGGCGGGTTGAGCGCCGAGCCGAGGTATGCAGAGGAGATGCGGAAGTTCGTCACGGTCAATGGGCTGTCGTCTGTGGTCACTTTCCACGGCGCGCTGGACAATGAACCTTTGATTGAAATGTACAGGCAGTCGCATGTGCTGGTTGTGCCTTCGAGTTATGAGGGGTTCGGGATTGTGTATCTCGAAGGGATGGGGTTCGGTCTGCCTGCCATCGGGACGACGGCGGGGGCGGCAGGCGAGGTCATCGCACACGGCGAGGATGGCTTCTTGATCGAGCCAGAAGACGCTGTGACGCTTGGAAGGATTCTCGATGAACTGGCAAAAGACCGGCAGTTATTGGCAAGGTTGTCGGTGAATGCGCTGAAGAGGTACAGGTCACAGCCGAGGTGGGAGGAGACGGCGGGGAAACTACGGGAATTTCTTTCCGTCATTGCGAGGGGTGACAGCCCCGAAACAATCCCCAACACGAACGAGGAGATTGCCTCGTCGTCGCTCCGTTCCTCCTCGCCATGACCGAATCGAACAGTATGGAATATTCGTTTCCTCATTATCTGCTCTCTAAACAAAGCGTGGATGACCGCGCCCTGAACAAGGATGTGTTGTCGGCGTTGCGGGTCAATTTGCCGCAAGAGCCGATGCGCATCATCGAGGTCGGCGCGGGGATTGGGACGATGCTCAAGCGGCTGGTGCGGTGGGAGGTGATCCGTCAATGTGAGTATGTGATGGTGGATGAGATGGCGGAGAACATCGAGTATGGGTCGGAGTGGGCAAAGGCTTGGGCGGAGGAGGCAGGTTTGAGCGTGGAAAGAGGCGGGGAGAATCAGGTTCGGGTGTTCGGCAAGGCTTGCGATGTTCGAATCCGGTTCGAGCGGTCGGATGTCTTCGATTTCATCCAAAAGAATAAGCAGCCCGCCGATTTGTTGATAGCGCATGCGTTTTTGGATTTGCTGCCCATGCCGGAGTCGCTGACGAAACTTTTGACGCTGACAACGGGGCTGGCTTGGCTGACGGTCAATTTCGACGGGGTGACGACGTTCGAGCCAACGATTGACACGGCGCTGGATGCGCGGATCGAGCGGCTGTATCACGAGACGATGGACAGGCGGGCAACAGGCGGCGACAGCCGAAGCGGACGGCATTTGTTTGGGCATTTGCGCGCTGCGGGGGTGGATGTTCTTGCGGCGGGTGCGTCGGATTGGGTGGTGTACGCGAGGCAGGGAAAGTATCCCGATGACGAGGCGTATTTCCTGTATTTCATTTTGCATTTTGTGGAGCAGTCGCTGACGGGGCGCTCTGAACTGGATGCGGAGGCATTGGCGAATTGGCTGCGGGAACGCCGTGCACAGATCGAGCGCGGGGAGTTGGTGTATATTGCCCATCAAATGGATTTTTTGGCGAAACACAGGGATAAGTAGTGTATAATCATCTCATCAATCATCTACATCAGCAGTCCACCGCTGTGTTCGTTTGAGGGAAACTCATTCTTTACCAGGCACGACTTCTGAAGAACAGGAAAAAGTTTTGAATTTCGAACAATTTAATCTGGATTCCCGCCTGATGCAGGGAATCAAACT
Source organism: Anaerolineales bacterium (assembly GCA_034432325.1). Lineage (GTDB taxonomy): Bacteria > Chloroflexota > Anaerolineae > Anaerolineales > Villigracilaceae > Defluviilinea. Next base: position 12,470 of record DAOUBY010000121.1, on the reverse strand, counting down.
CGCGGGTTATGAAACCGCGACCCCCATCCAGGAGGCGGCAATCCCCGCCGCCCTGCGCGGACGCGACATCATCGGCACCGCGCAGACCGGCACAGGCAAGACGGCCGCGTTCGTTCTCCCCATCCTCAACAAGCTGCTCGATGGTCCCAAAGGGATGCCGCGCGCGCTCATCGTCACGCCGACGCGCGAGCTTGCCGAGCAAATCCATCAGGTGACGAAGACGCTGGCAACAGGGACGGGGCTGAGGAGCGCAACCATCTACGGGGGCGTTGGAGCCGACCGTCAGATCAAGGCGCTGCGGCAGGGCGTGGAAATCCTCGTCGCCACGCCGGGGCGGCTGCTGGACCTGATTCAGCAGAGGCAGGCAAAGATGGATCGCATCGAAATCCTGGTGCTCGACGAAGCCGACCGCATGTTCGACATGGGCTTTCTGCCCGACGTGCGGCGCATCATCAAAGCTGTGCCTGCAGAACGGCAGACGATGTTATTCTCGGCAACCTTTCCGCCCGAGGTGGAAATGCTCGCGTCGCAATCGCTCAAGGAGCCGCAGCGCATTTCGATGGGCATCAGCAAACCAGCCGTCACGGTGACGCATGCGCTGTATCCGGTTCCGCCGCATTTGAAATCAGCGCTGCTGATCAAACTGCTCAAACAGATCGATTCGGACTCGGTGCTGGTGTTCACGCGCACCAAACATCGCGCCGACAAGGTGGCGCGGCAGATCGCGCACGCGGGGTTCCGCGTCACGAGCCTGCACGGCAACCGCACGCAAGGGCAGCGCCAGAACGCGCTCAACGGCTTCAAAAGCGGACACTTCCCCATCATGGTCGCCACCGACATTGCGGCGCGCGGTCTGGACATTGAAAGCATCACGCACGTCATCAACTATGACATGCCCGACACCGCCGACGCGTACATCCACCGCATCGGGCGCACAGGGCGCGCCCAGCGCAGCGGCGATGCGTTCACGCTGGTCACCGACGAAGACAGGGATATGATTCGGACTCTCGAACGTATCATGAAGCAGCCGCTGGAAAAAATCACCCTGCCCGATTTCGACTACTCGTCTCCTCCCCCGCCGCGCTCTGCCTCCGACCGTGGACGCGGGGCGCCCCGCCCGCCGCGTCCTGCCCCGACGCCGAAGAGTTTTTCGAAGAACCGGCTGGCGCCGAGGAAAGGAAGGTAAGCGGCAAGTGACCACCGGCGAAATGATTAACACACGCACGAATCAAAAGAGCCTCGCACGATGGCGGGGCTCTTTTCGTTTACCAGGCAGCGGAGGTCTTGCAGACCTCCGCTGCCTCCTGGCTGGCTGCATCGTTGTATAATTTAAGCATGGACGAGTTGAAGATCAAAATTCCTCGCAGAAAATTGGCTGCGTTTTGCCGCAAGTATCACATCCAAAAACTGGCGTTCTTTGGGTCAGTTTTACGTGACGATTTCAAGCCTACGAGTGACGTGGATATTCTGGTCGAGTTCAAGGAGGGCTATACCCCGGGGCTCGCCTTTTTTGCAATGCCTGATGAGCTTAAGAAAATTCTCGGACGCGATGTGGATTTGCTCACGTACAAGGGAGTAAAAGCGAGCAGAAATCCCATCCGCCGTAAGGCAATCCTTGAATCAGCCAGGGTGTATTATGCTGCGCGATGACGCCTATTTGATTGATATCTTGGAATCTGCACGAGCGGCGTTGGAATACACGCGCGGAAAATCGTGGGAAAAGTTCTCAAAAGATTCCCTCTTACAGGATGCGGTTGTTCGTCGGCTTGAAATTATCGGAGAAGCGGCTGGCAGGGTTTCCATTGCGACACAAAATAAATATCCGAAACTTCCATGGCAAGCCATGAAAGGGACGCGCAACAGAGTCATTCACGAATACGATTCGATTGAATTGGAAATAATTTGGGACATCGTTCAAAACGACTTGCCATTTCTGGTAAAAGAGTTGGAAAAAATCGTCTCTCCTGAGTAGATACTGGTACGAATCAAAAGAGCCTCGCACAATGGCGGGGCTCTTTTCGTTTACCAGGCAGCGGAGGTCTGCAAGACTTCCGTATCTGGCGGCTGGCTACATCATTCGGACGTTGCTTGCCTGCGGTCCTTTGGGTCCCTGTTCGACATTGAATTCAACTTTCTGACCTTCGGTCAGGTTGCGGTATCCATCGCCCTGAATGGCGGAGAAGTGGACGAAAACGTCCTTGCCGCCTTCGCGCTCGATGAAGCCGAAGCCCTTGTCACCGTTGAACCACTTGACCGTACCAATTATTCTTTCAGACATGTTTTGCCTCCTATGGCAATTTGTAGATTTTAGTATTTCACGAAGGCATGTATTTGGCGGTCTCTACCGCCGAATTTGCATGCCGCGCAAAGAGCGCAAAGTTTCCGTGATCTACTGATTTTAGGCGTCCGTTCGTTCCATCGGAGGTCAAAACAAAACGGCTCACGAAGTCAAACCGTGAGCCGCTGTTGTTCTTCAAACCAACGTAACTTACCGTTATCCTACTGGGCTTCATAGTAACAGTACATTGGGATTATGTCAATGAAATTATCGGGGCAATTTCATTCGGCGCTTTCCTTCGCCGAGAGGTCGGTAGAGAAGTTCCTCTACGCACAAAATCCATTTTGAACGAGTACATAAATCGCCGAACAGCCGGCTATCGCGGTCTGATGCTATAATCTCCATCACGTATGAACTTCCTCATCACAGGAGCCGCGGGATTCCTCGGCTCTTCGCTTGCCAACCATCTCGCCCGAGAGGGACATCAGGTGCGCGGGCTGGACGATCTCTCCACCGGCGACCCGCAGGCGCTGGCGCCCGACGTTCACTTCACGCGCGGCGACGTCCTCGACCGCCCCAAGTTGTGGACCCTGCTCCAGGAGGTGGATGTCGTCTATCACCTTGCCGCGCGCGTCTCCGTGCCCGAGTCGGTGCTGTATCCGCGCGACTACAACCATGTCAACGTGGGCGGGACGGTGGCGCTCATGGAAGCCATACGGGATGTCGGCGTGCGCCGCGTCGTCCTCGCCTCCAGCGGGGCTGTGTACGGCAACCAGGCTGACCAGCCGCTGAAAGAGACCTTCACCCCCAACCCGCGCTCGCCGTATGCGGTCTCCAAACTGGCGGCGGAATACTACGTCCGCACCATCGGCGGGTTGTGGGGCATCGAAACGGTCAGTCTGCGCATCTTCAACGCCTATGGACCGGGTCAGCACCTGCCTCCCTCGCATCCGCCCGTCGTTCCGCATTATCTCAAGCAGGCGTTGCGCGGCGGGACATTGGTGGCGCACGGCGACGGGACGCAAACCCGCGATTTCGTCTTTGTGGATGATGTGGTCAGCGCCCTGGTTGCCGCGGCGACAGCGCCCAACATCAACGGGCTGGTCATCAACATCGGTTCGGGCAGGGAAACCAGCATTCGCGAGTTGATCAAGGCGGTGCTGGAAGTGACCGGCAGCAAAGCCGAGGTCATTTACAACGCTCAAACTTCGGGCGGCGTCTCGCGCATGTGCGCCGACATTTCGCTGGCAAAAGAGAAACTCAACTATCACCCGTCCATCAAACTGGAGGAGGGTCTGCGGCTGACCATAAAGAGGGATGCGAGATTCAAGTAACACTCGAACGTCAAAAGGTTATGATTCTTCCACGCTCCTTTTATGACCGCCCCACACTCACCGTCGCGCGTGAACTGCTCGGCGCGCGGCTTGTTCGGGTGCTGGACGGCGTGAAATTGGCTGGGCTCATCACCGAGACCGAGGCGTACATCGGCGAGAAGGATTTGGGCTGTCATGCCAAAGCCGGGCGGACGCCGCGCACCCAGGTCATGTATGGAGCGCCGGGGCATGCCTATGTCTATTTCACTTACGGGAATCACTGGATGTTGAACGCGGTCACCGAGAGGGAGGGCTTCCCGGCGGCAGTGTTGATTCGGGCAATTCAGCCGATCGAAGGCGTGGAGGTCATGCGGACGAGGCGCGGCGGGCGCGATACCTTCGGTCCGGGAAAACTGTGTCAGGCGATGGGAATCGGCAAAGGGGAGAACGGGGTTGATTTGACAGAAGCAGGTTCCGGCTTGTGGATCGAAGCGGGGGTTTCCGTCCCCGATTCGCTCGTGACGAAATCCGCACGTGTGGGTTTAAATAGTGTGCCTGAGCCGTGGAAGTCGAAACCGTGGCGGTTTCTGGTGAAAGGCTGGAAAATCATTCCTGCGTAGAAGGCGTTCTCTTGCGCCGTGCGGCTTTGAGGAACGCCGCCTACACAAACAAACGGAGGAACAATGGGATTACTCGAAGGGAAAAACGCTCTGGTGTTCGGTCTGGCAAATGAACGTTCGATTGCGTGGGGCATCACGCAGGCGTTTCATCGGGAGGGGGCGAACATCGGCATCAGTTATGCAGGCGAGGCGCTCGAACGGCGCGTGAGGCCGCTTGCTGAGAAGGTGAATTGCAAATGGGTGGAGCAATGCGACGTGACCAGCGACGAGCAGATTGCGGCAGTGGCAAAAAAAGCCGCCGACCATTTCGGCAGGATTGACGTGCTGGTGCATTCGATTGCCTATGCCGGGCGCGAGGAATTGAGCCGCCCGTATTACCAGACTTCGCGCGAGGGCTTCAAGAACGCGATGGATATTTCAGTGTATTCGTTCGTCGCGCTGACCAACGCCTTTCTGCCCATTCTAAACCCCGGCGCTTCGATCATGTGCCTGACCTATGGCTCCGGCGCAAGCAAAGTCGCTCCGCACTATAACGTGATGGGCGTGGCAAAGGCGGCGCTGGAATCTTCGACGCGTTACCTTGCCTATGACTTGGGACCGCAGAAGATTCGCGTCAACGCCATTTCGGCGGGGCCCATCCGCACGCTGGCGGCGGCGGGCGTGGGCGGCTTCCGCGATATGTACAAGCACTTTGCCGATATGTCGCCGATGCGCGAGAATGTGACCATCGAAGACGTGGGCGACCTGGCTGTGTTCCTTGCATCCGATCTTTCGCGGCGCATCACCGGCGAGGTGATTTACGTGGATTCGGGCTTCAACATCATGGGCGTGCAAATCAGCGGGAAGGAAGAGGAAGGCGGCAGTCAGTGATCAGTACTTGAGTAATCGAGTGATCAGTGAGCGAAAGAGCGGCGGCGCGGAAGCGTGCCGCCTTTTTTGTTTAACGGTAAAATCAACCCCATGTTCAAGCGTAACACGACACCCATTACAAAAGAAACTCCCCAACCCGTGCAGGCGGTGGAGCGCATCACCTCGGTGCTGGGATCGGGGGTCATCTGGCACGGCTCGATCAGCGGGTCGGGCGGCGTGCGCATCGAAGGCGCGTTCGAGGGCGAGATTGCCCTGCGCGGCTTGCTCGTCGTCGGCGAGACGGGGCGCGTCACCTGCCAGAACGTGCGCGCCAACACGGTCATTGTGGCGGGGGCGGTGCGCGGCAACATCACCACCCAAAAACTGGAAATCCGCGGCACGGGGCGCGTGTGGGGAGACGTGGTCACCACCGCGTTCGTGACGGAAGAAGGCGCCTTTCTGCGCGGTCAAATTCGGATGGAGGAAACGGTCGAACTGGACCTCGGACCTGTCACCGAGACCACACAGTCGGAGGCGGCTGTCGCCGAGTCCATTGCGGCGACTCCCATCGTCATCCCCGAGGCGGAAAAAACACAGCGATTGCCCAGGAAGAAAAAGGCGACAGGCGATTCTTCAAATGCTGGATAAAGCACCTTCTGGCACACTCATCATAAACACACCGAAAATTGTAAAGATGGAGCGCTATGCAAGGCATATCAAAAAAATTCCTTGGCTTTGTTTTGCTTGGAATGTTATTTCTTTTTCCCAACTTCTATCACGACAAATTGAACATTGTCCAAACTGTAGATTACAATGAATGGCAGATCCGATATGACCGCTTGATCGTCGCAAGATTGGTAAAATCCCGGCAAGAGGGGGCGTTCTCTGCTGGAGGGCTGCTCGGACTCGGCGACACCACCGATTGGAATTTTCTTAGCAAAACTCACAAACACCAATATACTGTATTCCTTAAGAATAAGAGTTTCGATTCCTATTTGATATATAAATCCAATCCTGGTTTTCAAGGCTTATATCTCAGCGCCCTCGATCGGGTGTTACCTCTGAGCGGAGAACAGAAACTGAATGTTTTTCGTGGACTGACAGCCCTGTCTTCAGCATTGGTTATTGCAATTGTTTGCGCGCTGCTGGGTGTGGAATTTGGGTATTTTGCTGGGCTGCTGACATTAATATATGCTGGTTTTTCAGAGTGGTTGATCCTGCCAGCTGGCAGCATTTTCTGGAATCTATGGGTCTATTATCTTCCTCTTACGGTAAGCATCTACTACCTTGCAAAAACGTCACGTGATAACAAAACCTTATCCACAAAAACCCATCTGATGCTATACCTTGCAATTCTGGCAAAGATACTGTTTTCGGGTTTCGACCTTATTACCGTTGTTCTTGTAATGACTACCGTACCGCTGGTCTATTTCAGCATTCGCGATGGTTGGGCACTTAAAACATTCTTCGAGCGTTTCTTTAAAATTGGAGGAACCCTAATTGCCGCAACGCTTTCAGGTTTGGCAATCCTGTTTGCTCAAGTTGTTGCAAGTGAAAAAAGCCTTATAAGGGCTTTCAACCATATATTTGGCAGGGTTAATGCCTACACAGTCTTTTATCTAGCCGATAGCCCCATTATTGATTCGGAAAATTTGGATCTCAACGTTATCCATATCATTGCAAGATATGTTACCATGCCCGCCATTACACTCCACTATGGGGAGTTCACCATGCAAATATTGCATTGGCACCTGATGGTTCTTTTTCTTGCTGTTACCATATATTATGTTGTTGCCAATTACAACAGAAAAAATGACAGCCATGTAACCCGGGGGTTCGCGCTTGCAGGAGCAACATGGTATTCATTAATGGCGCCGCTATCCTGGTTTTTGGTTTTTAAGCGGCATTCCTATTTCCATACACATATCAATACAATCGGTTGGCAAATGCCGTTTACCTTATTAGGTCTTACCTTGTGTGGGTATGTGCTTCAATCAATCATGAACCGTAAAAACAAACCCATATCGCATTCTCCATGAAATATCGCGAACTACAAGTTCAAACACAACGTGAAGCCCCCAACAACGCGCGGACGGAAGGATGGGCTTTCCTCGTCCGCGCGGGGTATGTGACGCGTGAAAACCTCCCCACTCGCCTGGGACAGATTGCGCTCGACCATCTGCGGGCGCATGCGGCGCAGGCGCTGACCCCTCTCGCCGTGATTGGAAACGAGAGGGAGACCTTCCTCCCCATCCCTTCGGGGAACATCGAAGTCATCCACTGTCCGCATTGTCAATACACGGAGCGGCTCGAACTTGCCCGTTTTGCCAAAAAACCTGCGGAGGAGGAAGCGCTCCTGCCTGCACAAAAGGTGGAAACGCCAGAATGCAACACCATCGAATCGCTGGCAAACTTCCTCCGCATCCCCAAAGAGAAGACCGCCAAGGCATTGATGTACACCCGCATCAGCGATGGACGCTTCGTCTTCGTTGCCGTGCGCGGAGATATGCAGTTAAGCGAAGCGAAGTTGAAGGCGCAGGTCGGTGACGTGCGCCTGGCGACGGCGGAGGAAATTATCGGCGCGGGAGCGGCTGCGGGGTACGCGTCAGCCGTCGGCTTGAGTCCCGAAGCGCTGATCGTCGTGGACGATTTGATTCCGGCGTCGAGAAATCTCGCGGCGGGGGCAAATGAGTCGGGCTGGCATCTCATCAACACCAATTACGGGCGCGATTATTCGGCGGAAATCGTGGCAGACCTGGCGCAGGCAAAGGCAGGCGACCCCTGCGCGCTGTGCGGCAGTCCGCTGGAGGAGACGGCGGCAATCGAGTTGACGGAGAATCCGCTCAACCTCCTGCTTGCGCTGGCGGAGACGCACCACGACGAAAAGGGTTTGACCCTGCCTCGCCCTGCCGCGCCGTTCGACGTGTACCTCATGCACGTCCCCGGCAGGGAAATGGACACGCGCGCCAAAGCCGAAGAGGTGTATCGCGCGCTGTCGGAGGCGGGGGTTTCAGTACTGTTCGATGACCGCGAGGAGCGCGCCGGCGTCAAGTTCAACGACGCGGATTTGATCGGTTGTCCGCTGCGGGTGACGGTGGGCGAAAAGGCTTTGAAAGAGGGGATGGTAGAATTGAAGCCGCGCACTTCAAAGGAGACCCGCTCCGCGCCGCTGGCTGGGATTGCCGAAGAAATTCTGTCCTTGTTGAAATAGCCGCACGAAGCCGAAGCACCGTTCAATGAACAACCCCAAAGTTGGAAACTTTCCCCCTGCCAAACAAGCCGGGCTTGCCCTGCATGCAGCGTTGATTCTGGCGTTTGCCGCCCTTTCGGTTTGGGGCTTCTGGAATCTTTCCACAGCGCCGGTGGGACCTTCCTACGTCGCCTACCTGCTTGTGGGGCTGGCGGCTTTTGCCCCCCTCCCCATTCTCGGTTACCGCGCCTATGCCCTGCAGCGCGCCAGTTATTCGATTGACCGCGACAGCCTTGCCATCGTCTGGGGTTTGCGGGTGGAAGATATTCCCCTGACCGACATCGAGTGGATGCGCCCCGCATCTGACCTGACGCATCCGCTGGCGCTCCCGCTGTTCCATCTGCCGGGAGCGATTCTTGGCACGCGCCGCCACCCCGACGTGGGGCTGGTCGAGTTCATCGCCTCCGACCGCAGCAAACTCATCCTGGTTGCCACCTCGAAGCGGGTCTTTGCCATTTCGCCGGAAAACCCCGCCGCCCTGGTACAGACGTTTGCGCGCGCCATCGAACTGGGAAGCCTGACGCCCGCCGAATACAAATCGGTCTATCCGTCGTTTCTCGTCACGCAGGCGTGGGAAAGCCCCGCCGCACGGTTTTTATGGATGAGCGGACTGTTCCTCAACCTGGGGCTGATTGCGTGGGTGGGACTTTTGATTCCATCGCTCTCGCAAATCCCGTTTGGGTTCGATGCTTCGGGAACGCCCATCGAATTTGCGCCATCCACCCGCCTGATCCTGCTTCCGCTCATCAGCGGGTTTTTATACCTGACCGGCGTCCTCGCCGGGCTGTATTTTTACCGGCAGGAATCCCAGCGCCCGCTGGCGTTTGTCATCTGGCTGTCCAGCGCCGTGTGCGCGGTGTTATTCCTGCTGGCGGTGTTGTTTTTGGCGACAACCGCCGCCTGACGCCGCCTCCAACCTGACCGCTGAACTCAACCATGCAACTCATTCTCGGCTTTCTGTTAGCAGGCATCATCGCTTATCTTGCCCGCCGCGCTCACAGCCTCAACGCAAGCGGGGCAATTGCGGCAACCGTCGTCGGCACGGCGGTATTTGGGTTGGGCGGGCTGCAGTGGGCGATTCTGCTGATGATTTTTTTCGTCACATCCTCGGCGTTGAGCCGCCTGTTCAAAAAACGCAAGCAGGGGCTGGACGAAAAATTCTCGAAAGGGCATGAACGCGACGCCGGTCAGGTTTTCGGCAACGGCGGGCTGGCGACGGCTTTCGTGTTGGCGCATGCCCTTTTTCCAGAATCAGGCACCGGCTGGGTCGGATTCGCGGCGGCGCTGGCGGCGGTCAATGCGGATACGTGGGCGACGGAACTGGGCGTCCTGAATCCGACTCCGCCGCGCATGATCACGAACCTGAAAAAGCGCGTCGAAAAAGGGACCTCGGGCGGGGTCTCCCTCTTTGGAACTTTTGCCTCGCTGACGGGCGCCGCCGTCATCGCTCTGCCGGCGGCGCTGATGGCTGGCAACTGGCTGCTGCTCCCCCTGATTACGTTTGCCGGGCTCTTCGGCTCTCTCTTCGACTCGCTTCTCGGCGCGACCGTGCAAGCCATGTACTACTGCCCCGCCGACCAAAAAGAGACCGAAAAACACCCTCTCCACACCTGCGGCGCGCAGACGGTTCACATCCGCGGCTGGCAATGGCTCGATAACGACTGGGTCAATTTTGCGTGCAGTGCGGCAGGGGCGGCGGCGGCTCTGCTGTTCGTCCTCTTCCATTGACAAACGTCCCGGCACAGCCTACAATTGCGCCCATGCAAAACAGACCCGTTTCCCCAATGGTGACAATAACCATGTTGATGTCCATGTGCATGGTGAAGTGGTTGCGCGTCTGGATGGCACGTTAGTGCGCCTGTCTGCTGAAATAACGGGCTGTCCACACGGCGGACAGCCTTTTTGTTTGCAAAGCAACAAGGCTCGCTTCTCTTTTGCATCGAAGTTTTACGAATTTCCCGAAGAAAATTGGCGGCATTCGTGACATTCGATGCAGAATGGGTTATTACAAACAACGGCTCACATCATTTGAAACGGAGGCGCGAATGCCAGAAAACATCCTCATCGCCATCGCCTGGCCCTATGCCAACGCCGAAATCCACGTGGGAAACATCACCGGCTCCCACCTGCCCGGCGACATCGTCGCACGCTACCACCGCCTGAAAGGGAACAAGGTGCTTATGGTCAGCGGCACCGATTCACACGGCACACCCGTCGTCATTGCCGCAGACAAGGAAGGCAAATCCGTCGAGGAAGTGTACAAAAAATACCACAACGGCTTTCTGGAACTCTTCCAGGGCTTCGGCATCACTTACGACCTGTTCACCACCACACACACCGAAAATCACTTCAAGGTCTCGCAGTCCATTTTCCTTGCCCTGCTCAAGAACGGCTACCTGTTCAAACAGTTCAGCAAACAATGGTACTCGCCAAGCGCCGATAAATTCCTGCCCGACCGCTATGTGGAAGGCACCTGTTACATCTGCGGCTTCGAGGGCGCCCGATCGGATCAGTGCGACAACTGCGGCAACGTGCTCGAACCCGAAAAACTGCTCAACCCCCGCGCCAAAACCGGCGATGGCGCGCTCGAACTGCGCGAAACCGAACATTACTACCTCGACCTCTCGAAACTCGAACCCGAAGTCAAAAAATTCCTGAAGGAACGTTCGGGTCACATGCGCGAGACCGTGCTGGGCGAATCGCTGGGCAAGATCGAGGCAGAAGGGCTCAAGCCGCGTCCCATCACGCGCGACCTCGATTGGGGCATTCCCGTTCCAGTGGAGGGCTGGGAAGGCAAATGCCTGTATGTTTGGTTTGAAGCGGTCATCGGCTACCTCTCCGCCGCCATTGAGTGGGCGCAGGTGTCGGGTCAGAAAGATGCGTGGCGCGAGTGGTGGGCAAACCCCGCGGCGCGTCAGTTCTACTTCATCGGCAAGGATAACATCTTCTTCCACACCTCCCTGTGGCCCGCGCAACTCATGGGGGCGGGCGAACAGTTCGGCGAGATCTTCAGCGGCGAAAAATACAAACTCACCCTCCCCTACGACGTTCCCGCCAATCAGTTCATGAACCTCGAAGGGAAGAAAATCAGCGGCTCGCGCAACTGGGCAGTTTGGGGGCGCGACGCCCTGACCCGTTACGACGCCGACGCCCTGCGCTACTACCTCACAGTCAACATGCCCGAAGCCAAAGACAGCGACTGGGATTGGGCGGAGTTCGTGGCGCGCAACAACAACGAACTGGTCGCCACGTGGGGCAACCTGGCGAACCGCATGCTCTCGTTTGCCTACAAACACTGGGAGGGACATGTGCCGCCTGTGGATGAAAAAGCGCTTCGCCCCGCGGACCTCAGCCTGCTCGCCGCCATCGAAAACGGATTCAACGCTGTGGGCGCAGAATACGAAGCCGTGCGCCTGCGCTCCGCTGTGGCAGAGACGATGAAACTCGCCACCGCCGTCAACCAGTACCTCGACATTCACGCCCCCTGGAGCGCCGTCAAAACAGACAAAGACTCCGCCGCGCTGACGGTCTTCACCGCCCTCAAAGCCATCGACTCGCTCAAGGTGTTGTTTGCCCCCGTCCTGCCTTTCACAGCGGAAAAATTACACGCCTTCCTCGGCTACGAAACGCCCCTCTTCGGTGAACAATACATCGAGGAGATTCAGGACTCCCTTGGCGCTCACAACGGGTTGAGATACCGCCCTGTTGACGGCGTGAAATGGAAACCCAGCCAGTTGAAGCCCGGACAAAAATTGAACCAGCCCTCGCCGCTCTTCAAGAAACTGGACGAAAGCGTGGTGGAAGAGGAACGGGCAAGGCTGGGGAAGTAAACAACGGCTCTCCCGTAAATAACGGGAAAGAGCCCAACCACGAAGAACACGAAGCACACAAAGGTGGGAAAGGCGGCTGATTTTACGATCATTTTTCTTCGTGATCTTCGTGTACTTTGTGGTGAAAAATGGTCTTCCCGTTAAAAACGGTAAAACCTAAACAACAAAGGCGGCTCAATTCAGGGTCGCCTTTGTGTTTCGAGGCAATAATGCGTTTCGGTTGCTCTGCTGCAAAGATGTTTTTTGGGAGCGTACTGGGCGTTCTCTAACGCCCGGTTGCGCTAGAGAGCGCAAAATACGCAAGGACTTTTGCATGATTGCAACAAAGCA
>DAOUBY010000120.1:0-8778 GCA_034432325.1 Anaerolineales bacterium | reverse complement strand
AATTGCTCTTGAAAAACTATCACAACCGCGAAGATTTTGTAGCGCGACATTCATGTCGCTTTAGGTTGCGGAATGAATTCCGCGCTACGTGATGATGTCATGCAAATCGTGCGTAGTTGGCGTTCTCTAGCGTCAACGGGCGCGTAAGAGAGCGCGCCTTACGCACATAAAGATTCACCCTTCGTGGTGAAAGATTAGCCTTCACAAAAACGTCTCGTCAGTTCTCTCGGCAGTTTGCCTGCCGCCTCCTCGTCCACCAGCCAGAGCAGGTCGCCATCCTTCGGGTGGATGCGCTGGGCGGGCAGGCGTTCGGGGTCGTATCTGCCGCTCAGCACTTCCGCCAACGTGGATGCCTTCTTCCCGCCCGTCGCCATGAACACCACCGTCCGCGCGTGATTGAAGACGAGCGGCGTGAGCGTGACGCGGTTGGCGGGGCGGTCCTGGTAGTGCGCGGTGACGGGGAGCGTCGGTTCGGTCACGTCCACGGGCGAGCCGGGAAACAGCGACGCCGTGTGTCCGTCTTCGCCCATGCCGAGGTACACCAGGTCGAAGCGGGGAAACTCGAGCGGGGGTGAGGCGAATCCGCTCAAGGTGAGGGCATAGTCCCTCGAAGCCTCCGCAGGCTCGAGGTCCCCTTTGACGCGGTGAATGTTTGCCTCAGGGATGGGAACGCGGCTCAAGAACGCATCCCATGCCTGACCGTAACTCGATCCCGCATCCCCCGGCGGGACACAGCGCTCATCGCCCCAGAAGACGTGGACGCGGCTCCACTCCACTTTGTCGCGGTAGTCCGCTGCCAGCAGTTGAAAGAGGCGGTTGGGGGTGCTGCCGCCGTTGAGCGCCGCGAGGAAGCGGTGCCGTTCCGCAATGGACTCGGCGGCTTTCCCGGCAAAGAGTTCCGCCGCGGCGCGGCTGAGGGTTTCCATGTCTTTGAAGATGTGGATTTGGAAATTCATACCTGTTTCCATGCCATGTGGGTTTGGAGCGTGCGCCGCGCGGCGTGTTCGATTTCGGCGAGGGTGAGGGCGTGCGTGTTTCCGCCGACGATTTCGCCAAAGGTGACGCGCGGGGTGAGCCCGAAGAGTTCTTTGCCAGCCAGCATCTGGCGGGCAAGTTGATAGAGAAAGGCAAGACGCTGACGGTCGGGGCGGTGACGGCGAAACCAGGTGATGGGGTGACGGAAGGCGCGCGGCGAGATCACTCCGCTGGTGATGGTGGCGAGAATTTGAAGCCCCGCTACATGGTGGAGGAAAATTTCGAGGCTGCGCGACCAGTGGCTGAATTCGCCGTCGGGGTGCGGCATGAAATCGGGGTCGGCTTCGATGCCGCCGCGCGGGAAGATGAGCAGTGCGCCGCCCGTTTTGAGGTGGCGAATCGCTTCGCGGACGACTTGCATGCGCCCGATGGTGTCTTCGGGGTCGGGGGCAAAGATGGCGCGCTGGCGGACGTGCGGGAGATGCGCGAAGAAGGGAATGTCGCCGATGATGACTTTGTAATCGGGGCGGTTGACGTGGGCGGAGATGACGAGGGAATCCACGTTGGCGGGGTGGTTGGAGGCGATGACCAGCGGTCCGCTGGCGGGGATGTTTTCCACGCCGCGCGCTTCATGCGTTTTGACGAAGCGCGGCAGGAGCCAGCGCGCGCCGCCGCACAACCCGCCCTCGGCGACGGCGCGGTCCAGCCCAATGCCCGCTTCCGCTGCGGCGCGGGCGGCTTTGCCGAAGACGAGGCGTATCCAGCGTTTGACGCTTTCTCTTTGCGGTAGGGCGAAGGCTTTGGTCAGTTCGTAGATGAGGGTTTCGGTGAGCGAGTGGATGTCAGGCGAGATCATTTTTTCTACGAAGTACAAGAAGGATCACGAAGAAATTCAGGGCTTTTGGAACAGGAACCATGCGGAGGGGCGTTCGCGGCGGTCGAAGCCGTTTTGACGGGAGAGGAGGCTGAATCGGGAGGAGATGAGGTCAATTTCCGCTTCGACAAGCCCGGGGGCGGGTTGAGGCGGGCTGGGGCGGAAGAATCCGTACATGAGCCAGTATCCGCCGGGGGCGAGGATGCGTTCCAGTTGAGTCAGGTAATTCTGTTTGCCTGCGGCGGGCAGGCTGTGGAAGCATCCGATGTCGAGGGCAAGGTCGAAGGGACCGTGAATGCCGTTCAGCCGCGTCACGTCACCGACGCGCAGGTCTGCGGTGAGATGTTCGCGTTTGAGTTTTGCCTTTGCCAAGCGGATGGCAGGGAGGGCAAAATCCACGCCGGTGACCTGCCAGCCAGCCTTTGCCAGGGTGATGACGTTTGTGCCGGTGCCGCAGCCGAGGTCAATGGCTCTGCCGGGAGGGTGGGTTTGGATGAATTCGAGCAGTTCGGGAGGGGAGATGCCGCTGTCCCAGGGCGGCTTGCGAAAGTACCAGAGGTTGAAGATCAGGCGTTGAAACATGATGAAGTGACGTTACGCGGTTTTCCCGTACCGCGACATTCATGTCGCTTGGAAATGCGAGATGAATCTCGCGCCACCGCGTAAGGTGAGTGATGAAGTAAGAAGGTGTTTTGAAGTTTGTCTTTAACCACCGATAAACACAGATAAAAAGGATTGGCTCATAGTAATTTGTGTACAGGCGTATGAGGACTGGAGTTTAGGGTTCGTTTGAAGTCAAAATCTTTTGGACACGGATTACACGGAATTTACGGAAGCGCACGGATTTCTCAAAAACTCCGCGTAAAGCTGTTCAATCCGTGTGCAGGTTTTGGGTTGTTAGCGCCCAATTGCGCGATGCCAATGCTGCACATTTTTTACAGATGAGCCGAACGTTTTAGCGGCAGTATTTTCCAGGGATCGGCGTTCATCTGTGTTTATTGGATGAGTTTGCCGCGCCTGCGGTGTCACTCGAAAATAACGAAGGTTGTCACTTTGACAATTCAAATGAGTTCTTTTACAATCACTCGGCTTTACTTACATCCTACGTCAGGAAGGGCTTCTCATGAAAGAGTATACCACCGAGTTTCTTCGCAACGTTGCGCTTGTCTCGCATGGGGGAGCGGGAAAGACGATGCTGGCGGAGGCATTTCTTCATGTGACGGGGGCTACCACGAGGCTGGGCAAGGTCGAGGATGGGACAACCGTGTCGGATTACGATGACGAGGAGCACCGGCGGAAAATCTCTCTGTATGCAAGCGTCCTCCCCGTCGAACATCGTGATCACAAGATCAACGTTATTGACGCGCCGGGCTACACCGATTTTGTAGGCGAGATGATCTCCGCCTTGAGTGTGGCTGACGGCGCGGTTCTTTTGGTGGATGCGGTGGCGGGCGTCGAGGTCGGCACCGAACTGGCATGGAAATACGCCGACCAGTTCAACCTGCCGCGCTTCATCGTCATCAACAAGATGGATCGCGAAAACGCCGACTTTGCAAAGGTCTATGCCGAGGTGGAGGAATTCGTGCGCGGGCGCGGCAAGCGCACGGTCAAAGTGCATCTGCCCATCGGCGAAAAGCAGGATTTCAAAGGCGTGGTGGATGTCATCGGCATGAAAGCCTACATGGGCGACGGCAAGACCCTCGCCGAAATCCCTGCCGATTTGAAAGAAGCGGCGGACAAAGCCCACTTCGACCTCGTGGAAGCCGCGGCGGAGGGCGAAGACGAGTTGATGGAAAAATATCTCGAAAACGGTTCGCTCTCCGACGAAGAAATGGTGCGCGGACTGAAGGACATTGTCTACTCTGGAGATTTTATCCCGGTCTTCTGCGCGGCAGGCGCGCGCGAAATCGGCATCATTGCCCTGCTCAACGACATCATTGACCTGATGCCCTCCCCGCTCGATGCTCCCAAACGCACCGCCCAGGGCAAGGATGGGGAGGAGGAACTGAAACCCTCCGACTCCGCTCCGCTGGCGGCGTATGTGTGGAAGACCACCGCCGACCCGTTCGTCGGCAAGATGACGTATTTCCGCATCTTCTCCGGCAACATCCAGGCAGACGCGCACGTCTGGAATCAGAACAAAGGCGCCGACGAGCGCATGTCGGGTCTGCACTTTCAGCGCGGCAAGGAAGCCATCCCCGCCAAAATTGTGCATGCCGGCGATATTGCCGTGGTTTCCAAGTTGACCGTCACCGTGACGGGCGACACCTTCTGCGACAAAGGGCATCCGCTGACCATTGCGCCGCCGAAGTATCCTGCCGCGCTCTACCGCGTGGCGGTTTCACCCAAAACCCAGGCAGATGCGGCAAAAATCACGCCCACGCTCACCCGTCTGTGCGAGGAGGATATGACCCTCTCCTGGTTCAACGACCCCATCACGCATGAGACCGTTCTGCAAGGCATGGGTGACCAGCACATTGACGTCGCCATCAACCGCGCGCAGACCAAATTCCAGGTGGGGCTGAACATCCATGAGCCGAAGATTCCCTACCGCGAAGGCATCACCCGCAAAGCCTCCGCTCAATACCGTCACAAAAAGCAGACCGGCGGCGCCGGTCAATTCGGCGAGGTGCATCTGCGCATCGAGCCGCTGCCCGATGCCGAATTCGAGTTCACGGATGAATTGGTCGGCATGAACCTTTCCCGTTCCTACCTGCCCTCCATTGAAAAGGGCATCCGCGCGACGATGGAACGCGGAGCGTTTGCCGGCTACCCGATGAGCAACGTCAAAGTCATCGTCTATGACGGCAAGGAACACGAAGTGGACTCGAAACCGGTGGCGTTCGAAATTGCCGGGCGCGAAGCCTTCAAACTGGCAGTGCAGGATGCGGGACCGGTGTTGTTCGAGCCGATCATGAACGTCCGCGTGACCGTGCCGGATGCCTACATGGGCGACGTGATGAGCGACCTCAACAGCCGCCGCGGGCGCGTGCAAGGCACCGAATCGGAACACGGCATGACCGTGGTCATTGCCCATGTGCCGCTGGCGGAAATGACCCGCTACACCACCCAAATTCGCTCGCTCACCGGCGGACGCGGTTACTTCACGATGGAGTTCGACCACTACGACATCGTCCCCAACCACATCGCCGCGCAAATCATCGAAGCCCACAAGAAGGAAATGGAAGCCAAAAAGGAAGAGTAACCTGGTAATTGGTGATTGGCAAATAACTCAAGTCGCACCTTGTCTTATCGGAAGGACAAATTCCAATCTTTAACCACGAATTTCACGAATTTGCGCGGATTTTTTTCTACAAATCTGTGAAAATCAGTGTAATTCGTGGCGAAAAACAGGACTCTGGTGAAGGATCGCGACTTGGGTTAAATAGTGGATGATAAAGGTCCCGAGCAATTTGCTTCGGGACTTTTTGCTTCCGGTGCGCGCCCTTTATTTCGGCGAAAAGAGAATATCCTCCACCGGCGTTTTCATCAGAATGCGCCTGCCCTTGAACTCCATCAAATCGGCAAGCGATTTTTTCTTCGTGCCGTCCCATAAAACGAGATTGTCGCGTTGTTTTGCCATGTACTCCGGCAGTTTGTCGAGGTCGGCGTATTGATCGAAGAACCCAACCAGCCGGCGGAACAACTTGGGCAGGAGCAGGATGTCCTCCTGTATCGTGCGCACGTCCCACATCGTAAAATCGTCGGTGCGGTCAATAGACCAGATGCCGCGCCTGGTCTTGCGGGCGCGCGCGACCACCGCCCGAATTTTCTCGGCAAAGGTGCGGTCGGTGGTGGTGTAAAAGGTTGGGTATGCCAGCCCCTCGCGCGCCAGCAGAAAGTTGACCGATTTCTCCACCGGCAAAGCCGCCGAATCCAGAACCGCGCCGTCGGGGAGTTTGGCAGATTTGGGGAAGACGTAACTCACAGGGCGTCCGTAGCGGTCGGTGGAGGCAGAGGCGATGTAGCCAGCCTTGCCGTCGTTTGCATCAACAATTTGAGTCACGCTCAGGCTGTAAACCACCTCGGTGATGTTGAGCAGTTCCAGCAGCGATTCGAGCGCCGCCAGCGCAAACGGACGCGGCTGATGCCAGCCTTCGTAGTGCGTCTCCATCGCGTCAATCGCCTCGATGCGCAATTGCTTCTTTTTGGCGTTCTTCTCCGCCTCGCTGCCCCACTTGAAAAAATCCCAATGCTCGGGCTTGTTCGCCTGAAAGCGGATCGAGTCGCCGTCGGGCTGAAACCCCTTGACATGAAACGTGCCTGCAATCACCTTGTACTGTGCCATCTCTGCCTCCTTTTGAATGATTTGATCTCTTGCATAAGTCAGCCGGCGTTAGAAAACGCCTCCTGCGCCAGAGCGTATTGTGCGCTCTCTGACGCGCTTTTGCAAGGGGTCTATTCGATTGTAAGCGCAAACCCCGCCCCCTGCATTACAGAGTACGGCGTAAATATTCAAACTAAAATCGCCGGCTTCTCCCCGCTTTTTGGCTGCATCAGTTCAGTCATTTCTGCAGAAAGCAGTAAAATATCGCCATGCCCACCGTCAAAATTCCCGCCCCCATGAAATTCTACGTGGATAACCAAACCGAACTCACCGTCAAGGGCGCCACCGTCGCCGAACTCCTTGACGAAGTGGTCAGCCGTTACCCCGCCTTCAAACCGCATCTTTTCGACGCGCAAGGCGCTCTGCGCCGCTACTTCAACGTCTTCGTCAACGGCGTGCACATCCGCGACCTGAACGGCATGGAAACTCCCTTGCAGGAGGGGGATAAGGTCATTCTCATGGCTTCGGCGGCGGGCGGCTGATTTTTATATTGACAAAATCGGTAAGATTCATACAATAGCAGGCGTCAACTCATAAACCATGAACACATTTACCTATTGCTTGTGTCTACGGCGGGGTTCGTAACCACCGCCTGAGACCTTCCCGCAGTCAACGGATCATCAGACGGTTGGACGACCCCGCGTGCAAAACAATTGCAACGTGAGAGGCGCTCGTCCGCCGTCTTTTGTTTCTCCGTTGACTGCTTTTGATTTAAAACCCGCATACCTGGCGCTCCCTTGCGCCGCTGGAAGAAAGTACCTTATGGCATTACTCGACTACCGAATCACCGAAACGACAACCCTCCCCCTAAGCGGACTCGCCGCCCATGTTGGCAACACTCCCCTCCTTCCGCTTCGCCGCCTGACCCGCAGCCTGTCGCCCCGTACCCAGGTCTTTGTCAAGGCTGAATGGTTCAACCCCGGCGGCTCCGTCAAAGACAGACCCGCGCTCAACATTCTCCGAACCGCCCTGGCAAATGGCGACCTGGGAAGCGGCAAACGCCTGCTCGACTCCACCTCCGGGAACATGGGCATCTCCTACGCCACCTTTGGTGCGGCGCTGGGCATTCCGGTCACCATCGTCATCCCAGCCAACGCCAGCCCCGAACGGATGTCCATCCTCAAAGCCCTCGGCGCAGAGTTGATCCTCAGCGACCCGCTGGAAGGTTCGGATGGCGCCATCCTCAAAGCCCGCGAACTTGCAGAGAAGCGCCCCGACCTGTATTGGTACGCCAACCAGTACAACAACCCCGCGAACTGGCTGGCGCATTACAACTCCACCGGTCCCGAAATCCTCGCCCAAACAAACGGACAGGTCACGCACTTCGTTGCCGGTCTCGGCACTTCTGGGACGCTGATGGGGTCGGGGCGTTACCTGCGCGAACAACTGCCCAATGTGAAAATCATCTCCTTGCAGCCCGACGCGCCGTTTCACGGGCTGGAAGGACTCAAGCACATGCCGACGGCGATCAAGCCGGGGATTTATGACGAGTCCCTGGCGGATGAGCAGGTGGAGGTCCAGACCGAGGCGGCGCACGAGATGGTGAAACGGCTGGCGCGGGAGGAAGGTCTGTTCGTGGGGATTTCTTCGGGTGCGGCGGCAGTCGCCGCTTTGCGCGTAGCCAGTAAGTTGGATGAAGGCGTGGTTGTCACCATCCTCCCCGATGCAGGCTACAAGTACCTCAGCGACAAGTCGCTTTGGGAGGCGGGATGACGCTCGTCATAACAGGTTCGTTAATCGAACAAATCAGCGCCCATCTGGAAAGCGCCTACCCGGAAGAGGGGGCGGGCTTTCTGCTGGGCGGCGGGAACGAGGTCAGGGAAATTTTCCCGCTTCCCAATGCCCGCGAGGATGCGGCGCGGCATAACCGCTATCTGATTACGCCGGAGGACTATCTGAAAGCCGAGATGAAGGCGGCGGAATTGGGCATGGACCTGATCGGCGTCTTCCACTCACACCCCGATTGCCCAAATGCGCCATCCGAATATGACCGCGAGTGGGCGCAGCCGTTCTTCTCGTACCTGATCACGCGCGTGGACAAGGGCAAGGCGGTCAGTCACCGCTCATGGCGGCTGACGGAAGACCGCTCGAAGTTCGATGAAGAAGAAGTAACCTTAATCTAACCTTACCTTGCAGCACAAGGCAGGCGGATGTTAGGGAACATCCACCTGCGCTCGCAGCGTAAGAGACGCTCTCCAGCGTCAGACTTTGCGATGTAATACTTATCATGGAGGTAAAAATGGACGTTATCAAGGAAGACCAGATTTTGGATTGCAGCGGGTTGTTATGCCCCATGCCGATTGTAAAAACATCGAAGGCGATGAAAGAGTTGCAGGCTGGGCAAATCCTGAAGATGATTGCCACCGACGCCGGCGCCCCGCCAGACATCGAAGCATGGAGCCGCCAGACCGGCAATGAATTACTGCTCTCAACGGTGGAAGACGGCAAATTCGTCTTCTTTTTGAAGAAGAAGAGTGTTTTATAAATCGGGGATTTACCGCAGATGAACACGGATGAACACTGATTCTGAAGAAAAATGGGATGAAATTACCTTGTAAATCCAATTTATCTGTGTTCATCTGTGGTTAGAACATGAATTTCA
>DAOUBY010000119.1:0-13049 GCA_034432325.1 Anaerolineales bacterium | reverse complement strand
GGTCTCTACCGCCGAATTTGCGCTAGAGAGCGCAAGTTACGCAGGGTTTTCGTGATCTACTGAATTTCACAAAAATTGGGTTCATTCGCGTCCCTTCGATGCTGCTTTTGCTGACTTTGAGAAAACCCTCTACGCGCCTGCCGGACATCTTTTGCGTGGACACCCCTGCTGTATAATTGCTGCGATGACCGAAACCGCTGCGTTCGAACTCCAACTCAAAGAAGCCTGCCAGTTGACTGACGCCGCCTGGTCGGCGCTGGTGGAGCGGGAAGCGGGCAAATGGCAGGTAAAGGCGCATTACCGCTTGGGGAAAAAGTTTCAGACCGCGCTCTCAAAATTTCTCGAAGATGCCGAAGTGGATGCCTGGCTTGCCGGCGCGTTGAGCGGCGGAGGAAGCCGTTCTGTTTCCCTGCCTGCCTCCAGTGCCCTGCGGGTCGAGCGGCTGTACGCCTTCCCTTTGCCTGGGGCTTCTCATGTGGTTCTCGTGGGCGCGGGATCGCTCAGTCTGACGGCTCAGCGCATCTGGCGGCTGGCTGTGAGCGGCATCCGTACGGATGCGCCGCTCTCCGAACCCTCGCCCGCCTCCTCCGTGGCGGCATCCCTGCTGATGCCGGATTTGAACGCGGAAAGCCCCTACGACCTGCCGCGCGCCCTTCACCGCGCTCTGGACGCCTTCATCCGCCTCATTCCCGTACAGGGAGCCTGGTTCGCCATCCGGCGCGGCGACGCGCTCGAAATCGGCGCCCAATGGAACGCGCCCGCCCTTGCCGACCTGATCCTGCCGATTGATGCCCACCCGCTTCTCCGCCGCATGAACCGCAACCTGACCCCTGTCACCGTCCGGCGCGGAGATGCGCTGTGGGCGCAGATTCCGCACAAAGGGCTGAAAGCGGGAGCAAAAGCCTGGATGTGCGTGCCGCTGGTCATCGGTCAGCGGTTGATCGGCGCGGTGGGGCTGTGGCGCTCTTCCGCCTTCAAGGCAGAGGAGTGGAGCCGCTTGGTGGATTTGGCATCTCAGATTGCCCCCGCCCTCGAAACGCTCATCACCTTTGCCGAAATGGCGGGGCATTTGCGCCGTCTTGCCATGCTGAACGACTTTGCCCTCACCGTTGCCACCGGGCGCAGCCTCGATCAGATTGCGCGGCGTCTGTTTGCCCTGCTTTCGCGCGCATTCGGCACCGAGTTAATTGTGCTGGATTTGTTTTCCTCTGAAGAGGTGATTCAGGAATACCGCATGGAGGAGGGGAATCTGGTCTCCATCCTGCGCAGCGCGGAGGGGCATCCCGTTTCCCGCCTGCTAAGCGGCGAGCAGATGATGCGGCTGAGCGAGGCAGGCGCAGACGCCGTTTTGCCGTTATACAACGGAGCGCTCTCGGGCATCTACGTGCCGCTGCGTCTGCGCGGTCAACGCATTGGGGCGTTGAGCGTGGAAAGCCGGCAAAGGAATGCCTTCAGCCCATACGATGAAAACCTGCTGGTCGTGCTTGC
This sequence comes from Anaerolineales bacterium, assembly GCA_034432325.1. GTDB lineage: Bacteria > Chloroflexota > Anaerolineae > Anaerolineales > Villigracilaceae > Defluviilinea. Next base: position 11,561 of record DAOUBY010000119.1, on the reverse strand, counting down.
CAGCCACCTTGCCAGCCTGGCAGATTACACGCGCGTGCGGGAGGAGGCGGAGGGCAGGGCGAGGAACCTGGGAGTCATCCACGAGGTCGTGCAGCAGATCGTCGGGCTGACAGACCCGCGCGAAGTGGCGGAAGCCACCGCCAGCCTGCTGGCGCGGTATTTCTCCTATGAACTCACCACGGTTTTTATCGCCGATGAAAGCGGAAGCCTGACCATCGGCGGCTTTGGCGGTTCGAGCCAGAACGTCGTCAGACGGGCGATGAAATCCGTCGCCTACCCTGTGCGCGGCGGCATTGCCGGCTATGTTTTCGAAGGCGGACGCGGCGTTCTGGTCAACGACGTGCTGCAAGACGAGCGTTACACGCCCATCAAAGGCTGGCAGGCGGGGTCGGAGATGTGCGTGCCCATCCGCGACGCCTCGAAGGTGCTGGGCGTCATCAATGTGGAAAGCAGTTCACGCAACGCCTTCACCCACAACGATTACATTGCCCTCGAGTCGCTGGCGGGCATTCTGGCGGCGGTCATCACCAGCGCCAACCAATATCAGCGCTTGCAGGAAACCATCTATCAACTGCGCGAGACCGAGATGGAACTCAACGCGCGCATGGAAGCGCAGCGGCTGGCGGAAAACCGCCTCGTCCAGGCTGCCAAACTGGCGGCGGTGGGCGAGATGGCAGCCGGGATTGCCCATGAATTGAACAACCCTCTCACCTCCGTGACCGGCTTTGCCGAACTCGTGATCAACGACCTCCCCGCCGATTCGCCTCTGCGCGCCGACCTGGACCTGGTCATCCGCGAGGCGCGCCGCGCGCGCGACGTGGTCCGCCGCCTGCTCGATTTTGCCCGTCAGAGCGAAAGCGCCCGCGCCAATGCCTCGCTCAACAAGGTGGTGGAAGACGTGGTGGCGCTCACGCGGCACCTCATTCACACAAACGGAGTAGAATTGCGCCTGCATCTGCAGGAGGATCTTCCCTGGGTTTCCATGGACGAAAACCAAATGAAACAAGTCCTGCTCAACCTCGTTCACAACGCCCTGCAAGCCATGCCCGATGGAGGTCAACTGGAAATACGAACCGCCGCCGCCCCCAAAGTGGGGCGCGAGGGCGTCATCGTCGCAGTGCGCGACAGCGGCATGGGCATCCCTCCAGAAATTCAAACGCGCATCTTCGAACCGTTCTTCACCACCAAAGCCAACCGCGGCGGAACGGGGCTGGGACTTTCCGTCACTTACGGCATCGTCTCGGCGCACGGCGGCGAAATCGAACTCATCAGCCAGCCCGGCGCCGGCTCCACCTTCACCGTCTGGCTCCCGAAAGGATAGGGGATTTGCATGGAATCCGCTTCTGTTTTTGTCGTTGACGACGAACCCGGCATCGCCTTGTTGTGCAGCCGCATCCTGACGCGCGCCGGCTACGAAGTCCAATCCGAAACCAATCCCCGCGCCGCTGTCGAAATCCTGGGGCAGCGCCGCTTCGACCTGCTTCTTGTGGACATCCGCATGCCCGAAGTGGACGGGTTCGATGTCATCTCGCGCGCCAAACGCGCCCAGCCCGATATTGCCGTGCTGGTGATGACCGGCTTCGGCACCGTCGAAACCGCCATCCGCGCCCTGCGTCAGGGAGTGGATGGGCTTTTGCTCAAACCGTTCGAAAAAGGGGACGAACTGGTCGCCGCCGTGGAGCAGGCGCTCACCGACAACCGCCGCAAGCGCGAAACCGCCCGCGCGCAGGCGCTCCGTCCCCTCTTCGACGCCACCGAGCGCCTGTTTTCCGAGACCAACACAGAAAAACTGTATCCCCTCATTGTGGACACCATTTGCGAGCATCTGCAATGTCCCAACGCCGCCTTTTACCGCATGGAGCCAGGCGGTCTTTCGCTGGTTTCCAAACGAGGCAGCGTCCTGCCGGTGGAGGCGGGCGGCTTTGCGGCTGACCTCCTGCAAAGGGTGGCGTCAGATGGGAAACCGATCGTCGTCAACGCCACAGGACCGGGGGAGAAAGAGGCGCAGGCGCTTCTTGCGGACCTCAAACTTGGCGCGGCAATCCTGATTCCGATTTCACGCTCAGACCTGCGCGCCGTCCTGTTTGCCGCCAGAGACGCGGGCGTGGCTCCCTTCCGCGGCACCGATTTGGAACTGTTTCACATCCTTGCCAGCCAGTCGCTGGTGGCGCTGGAGAACGCCCGTCTCTATGCCGACCTGCGCGCTTATGTTCGCAAAGTGGAAGAATCCCAGCAGGCGCTCCTGCGTTCCGAAAAGATGGCGGCGGCGGGCAGGCTGACGGCTTCGATTGCGCATGAAGTCAACAACCCTCTGCAGTCTGTGCAGAACTGCCTGCACCTCGCCGGGCGCGAAGACCTGCCGGCGGAAAAACGCAAACAATACTTCGAACTGGCTCGCTCCGAACTCGAGCGTTTGATGAAAACCATGCACCGCATGCTCGATTTCTACCGCCCCGGCTCGGTCAAAATGGAAAAGGTGGATGTGCTGGAACTGCTGAAGCATGTGCTCAGCCTCACCTCCCAGCAAATGGGGCAGCGGCACATCGAGGTCATCGCCGAACTGCCCGAATCTTTGCCCGCAGTGCTGGCGGTGAGCAGCCAAATCCAGCAGATTTTCATCAACCTGATTTTGAACGCCTTCGACGTGATGCCCGGCGGCGGCGCGCTCTACATCCGCGCGAAAGGCTTGGAAAACGGCGTGGAGATTCAATTCGAAGATACGGGTCCCGGCATCCCCGAAGAACTGCGCAACAACATCTTCGAACCGTTCTTCAGCACCAAGGAAGGCGGCACCGGTTTGGGGCTGACCGTGAGTTACAATATCGTCACCGCGCACGGCGGCACATTGGACATTGTGAAAGGAAGCGGCGATGGCGCCTGTTTCCGCTTATTTCTGCCCAAGGGAGATGTATCATGAAACCCAACATCCTTGTCGTTGACGATGAGCCTGTTGCACGTCAGTCGCTTTCGGACATTTTGCGCCTCGAAGGGTATGCGGTCAGCGCCGTGCCGAACGGACAGGCGGCGGTCGAATACGTCCGCACGCATCCCATTGACCTGATGATTGTGGACTTGCGCATGCCGGGCATGGACGGGCTGGAGGTGGTTCAGGTCGTCAACCAGATTTCCCCCGAGACCGAGATCATCCTGCTCACCGCCTACGGCACAACCGAATCTGCCATTCAGGCGCTGCGCTTGCGCGTACATGACTACCTGCTCAAACCCGCCTCGCCCTCGCAGGTCATCAACAGCATCAAAAAAGGACTGGCGCGGCGGGATGCCCGCCTGAAGGCAAAGGGCGGATCAGTTTCGCCGGATGTGGAAGAGGCGTCTCTCGAATTTTTCCTCCCCGACGGCACCCGCATTGACCTCTCCCGCCGCCTGATCCAGAAAAAAGACCAGATGATTCATCTGACGCCCGCCGAGGGGCGCCTGCTGCGTGTCCTCATCGAGAATCCGGGGCGGGTGTACACCCACCGCGAACTCGTCCTGCTCGTGCAGGGCTACGACACTTCTCAGCGCGAGGCGCCGGAGATTTTACGTCCGCTGGTCAGCCGCCTGCGTCACAAACTGGAGGCGTTTCCCTCGCTCTCGCGGGCAATTGTCAGCGTGAGGGGAACGGGTTACCTGTACGAAGTCGAGAAATAGCGCAGAGAACAAATGCGAAGCGCCCCCGAAGTGAAACGAAGGGGGCAGGGTGCATAGCGCATCTCGGAAACTTTGGCGCCAGTCGAGTCAGTGGTGATGCTTGCGCTTCCCAGACTTGTGCTGAGCATAGTCGAAGCATGGTCGGTGAGCAGGTAGTCTACTGTCATGTTCTGCGAATTCGTGAAAATTCGATGCAAAAGAGACCTGAACCGTAAAGTCTAATGTCTGTAAAAGTCTGTGGGGAATTCGGGCGGCTGAAGCCAGGAAAGAAGTCCCCTGGCGTGAAGCGGACGGTTGACCGGCTTCTCGAACCAGACCAGCAAGAGACTCGAACTCAATCCTGCCGTTCCCATCCATTGCCAGCGGGTGAGCGTCTCGCCGAGCAAAAGGTGGCTAAAGGTGATCGCGACCAGCAGTTCGGCAAGACCGAGCAGGGCGGTTTGCATCCCGCCGATGTTCTTGACGCCCAAAAACAGCAGCAGCCGCGAACCAAACGTGACCGCCGTCAACCCCAGCACCGGCAGCCATTGAGGATCAGCGGGAAGAGGCGGGCTGGCAATGAAATAGGCTGGAACGACGATGGCGCTCATTGCCAGCAGGGTGTACACGGTCACGGTGGGGGCGGGAACGTCGTACAGCACCCGCTGATTGACCGGCAAATGCAGCGCGTAGAGCGCGGCAGAGATCAGCATAAAAATTACGCCGGTCAGGTTGATATTTCCGGAGTCGGCGCGGGTTAACAGAATGGCGGAGAACCCTGCAATGATAATCCTGACGACGGTTAGTTTCGAAGGGGGCTGCCCATCCAGTTGCAGCCAGAACGCCACGAACAAGGGATAAAGGGCATAGAGCATTTGCGCCACGCTTGCATTCAGTTTGCTCAACCCCACATAGTAGAAAATCGAGCCGATACCGTTCAATGCCCCCGCCAGAAGGCACCCATACAACCCCGCCGGGTAGATGTACAAATACTGCCGGCGGAAGATGAGCATAATCAACACAAGCAATGCCGCCGCTATACTTGTGCGAAGCGCCACCACTGCATAGGGTGAGAATTGTCCCTCTCCCATGGCGGCTTTGCCAAACACGGGCGCCATGCCAATGAGAGCGGCTGAAATCAGCGCGGCGCTGATACCCTGGGAGCGTTTTTTTTTCGACAAGTTGCACCGGCTTTCAAAGGGCGCCGGCAGGCAGTGTGCTGTCTGCCGGTTCTCTCACAAAACGCCCGAAAATTCTCAGGAAGAAGCCGAAAAAATATCCTTCCTTTCGAACCGACGCCTGTGACTTTGGAATCGTCTGTCACTTGATCAATGCGCGGACTTCTTCGAGAAACTCGTCATTCAAAAAATCACCCTTGAGCATCAGGGACTGGATTTGCCCCTGCAGGCGGCTTTTTTCGTCCACGGTCAGTTCCTTGGCGGTGGCGACGATCACGGGGATGTTGGCGGTCTCCGGTTGACTGCGCAATATATCCATGACCGTGAACCCGTCCATTTCGGGCATCATCAGGTCGAGGATGAGGAGATCGGGATGTTCGCGGTTCACCAGTTCGATGGTCTCGCGCCCGTTGACGGCTTCGAAAATTTCGAAATCGCCCTGCGACTGCAAAATGCGGCGGATGAGGCGGCGCGCCTCGGCGGTGTCATCCGCCACCACCACGCGCGGGAAGCGGTTGGGAGTCACATTGTTGAGGGCAGACAGCAGCCCCTCCTGCGGAGTCTCCGCTTCAGCCTGTTTGTGGCGCAGGTCAATGTCGCGCGTCCAGCCTTCGCCGAAGAGATATTGCTCGGCGGGCATGGTGTGACCGGTGCAATTCACCACGACCACATCATCGGGCTTGATGACGCCGGCGCGCACCAGTTTGAACAGCCCGGCAAAGGCAGTCGCCGAGGCGGGCTCGGCGGAAATGCCCTCCATCTTTGCCAGCACGTGCATCGCGCGGAAGGATTCTTCATCGGAAACGCTCTCGAAGACCCCGCCGGTTTCGTTGACCTGTTTGCGCAGCATGACGTAGGTGCGTCCGGGGTCGCCGGTTGCCAGCGTTTCGATGCGCGTCTTGGGCGAACGCACAGGCTCTGCCTTTTCGAGCCCTTTGCGCCAACTCTCCACCATCGGCGCGCAGCCCTCCACCTGAATCGGGACGATGGCAGGGATGCGGTCAATCAGCCCCAGCGCCTTCAACTCGCGGAAGCCTTTATACACGCCGAGCGGTCCCAGCCCTCCGCTGATGGATTGCACATACCAGTCGGGAGTGCGCCATTTCGGACGGTCTTCTGTGGAATCGGGCGGGGCGCCGTTTTGCAGGGTCAACTGTTCGGCAATTTCGAACGCCAGCGTCTTCATCGCCTCCACCGCTGTGACCGTGCGCGCGCCCATATCCTGATACAACCCGCGCTGACGGGCAAACTCCGCCGCCATGATTTTCGCCTCGTCATAGGAGCCGGTGATTTTGACCACCTGACTGCCATACAGGGCGATTTCGCGCATCTTGACCCCCGGAACGAGGCTGGTGACAAACGCCCAGAGTTTGATCCCCGCCCGGGCCGCATACGCCGAAAGCGAGATGGCGACATTGCCGGTGGAGGCGGCGACCATTTCGGTGATGCCCGCCTCTTTGAGCGCCGCAATCGTCAGCGCCGCCTGCCGGTCTTTGAAGGAGGAGGTCGGTCCCTGGCGTTCGTCCTTGATGTAGAGGTTGTTCAACCCCAGCATCATCCCCAGGTTGACGGCTTTGATGAGCGGGGTGCCGCCTTCGCCGAGCCGCAGGCTGGGATTGGGGTTGTGAATGGGCAGGAGTTCCTTGTAACGCCACAAATCGAACTCGCGGTTCTTGAGTTGTGACGGAAAGGTTTTTGCCGCTTCCGCCATATCATATTCCGCTTCGCGCCACTGACTGGAGCAATTGGGGCATTGCATGGAACTGGGCGTGAATGGAGCGGCGTGTCCGCAATCGAGACAACGAATGACAAATGACATTGACAGTGTTTTCCTTTTGACCGCTCATTTCGCGGTCGTCTAGTTGTGGTTACAAACGACTCAGCCGCCAATGCGTTTGAGCGCGTTTTCAATGCTGACAATCAGATCGTTTTCGGTGAGCGATCCCTTGGCGATGAGCCTCTTGCCGTAATCAGCAAGTTGTTTGTGCTGTTCGGCGGTGAGCCCTCCGCCGCTGACCACCAGCACCGGTATGTCGCGGAGCGCCGGCTCATCCAGCATTTTTTCGAGAATCATGAAGCCGTTCATCTCCGGCATGAAGATGTCGAGAATGACGGCATCCGGCGGATTGGTGTTGAGGATTTCCCAGCCGCGGCGTCCGCCTTCGGCGAGCACGGGTTGGTATTTGCCGTGTTCGGTCAGAATCTTTTCGATGAGACGCAAATCGTTGGGGTCGTCGTCAATGACCAGCACGCGGCGGATTTTGCCGTTTTTGTCGAGACGTTCCAGCGCATGGACGAGGTCTTCCTCCAGAATGGGCTTGACCAGGTAATCTGCCGCGCCGAGGTTGAACCCCTTGTCGGTCTGTTCGACGATGGAGCAGATGATGACGGGAACGTCCCTCGTGGCAGGATCAGATTTGAGGTCGGTCAGAACCGCCCAGCCGTCCACGTGAGGCATCATGATGTCGAGGGTCACGGCAAAAGGCTTGATTTCCTTCACTTGTTCCTTTGCTCTGGCTGGGTCGGTCAGGGCGACGACGTGGTATCCCTGCGGGTTGAGGTAGCGTTCGTAGAGGCTGATGACCTGCGGGTCGTCGTCAATGGCAAGCACAATTTTCCTGCCCGGCGGGATTTCCCCCTCTGGCTGGCGGAAGAGCGGCATGGTGAACCAGAAGGTGGAGCCTTTGCCTTCCTCGCTTTCGACGCCGATGCGCCCGCCGTGCAGTTGAACGAGGTTGGCGCAGATGGAGAGACCCAAACCGGAACCGCCCGTCTTGCGGGTGGCGGAGCCGTCCACTTGCGAGAACGCCTTGAAGAGTTTTTCCTGCCCTTCAGGCGAGATGCCGGGACCGGTGTCAATCACTTTGATGAGCGCTTCGAATTTTCCGTTGGGCGCTTTTTGTACCGAGGTTTCGACGGTGATGAAGCCCTCGTCGGTGAATTTGGCGGCGTTGGAAATCAGGTTCAACAGAATCTGGCGCACGCGCATCGTGTCGCCGCGGATGGTGGGCATTTCCGGCGGCACTTTTTCGATGAGTTGAATAGGCTTTTCCTTGACAAGCCCCTTCGCCGTGGAGAAGACGCTGTGAATCATCTCGGCAAGGTGAACTTCCTCGAAGTTGAGTTCCATCTTGCCGGCTTCGATGCGCGCCAGGTCGAGGATGTCGTTGATGAGCCCGAGCAGGTGCTGCCCCGAGTTGTAGATGGCGGTCAGGTCCTGCTGCTGCATGTCGGTGATGGGACCATCTATGCCCTTCAGGATGACGCGCGAGAAGCCAATGATGGAGTTCAGCGGGGTGCGCAGTTCGTGGCTCATGTTGGCGAGGAACTGACTCTTGAGTTTGTCCACTTCCTGAAGGTTCTTGATGAGTTCCTGCGATTCGAGGTAGAGGATGGCGTTGTTGATGGCGACGGCGACCTGGTCTGCCAGAGATTGAAGGATGGAAAGCGCATCGGCGGTGAAGGCGTGCGGCTGGGTGGATTGAATGTCAATCACGCCGAGCGCCTTGCCGCTGACCTTGAGCGGGATGGCGACCTCCGACTGCGTATCGAGCAGGAGCGGGTTGGGCTGGTGGAGGCGGTCGGCGGCGGTATCGTTGATAATGACAATTTCGCCCTTTTCCGCCGCTTTGCCAATGACGGTTTGCGAGCCGACGGGGACCCTGTATCGTTGGGCTTTCATTTTTTCGCCGGCGCCGCCTGTCGCTTCGCGCAGAATGACATGGTAGCCGTCTTCATCCATCTGATAAATGGCGGCAAAATAGAAGCCCAGGCGGTCGCTGATCAGATTGACGGTTTGAGCGAAGATCGTGTTGAGGTCGAGCGTGGAGGTGACGAGCCGCCCGATTTCGGCGGATGCGGCAAGGTAGATGTTGCGCCGCTCCAGGGCTTCCCTGGCTTCCAGGCGTTCGAGCGCGGCGGACGTTTGAGCGGCGATCGCCTCGAGGATTTCGGCATGTTTTTCCGTCAGACGGGTGACAGGATCGTAGGTCTGAACCGCCATGACGCCTCGTACCGCGCCGCGGCTTTTCATCGGCACCCCGAGCCAATCCACGCTGGGAGCGCCGTCAGAGACGATTTCGCCCGCGGCTTCGAGGTCGGCAAAGATTTCCGGGGTGACGCGCAGGGGTTTGCCCGAGCGGATGACGTAGGAGGTGAGTCCGCGTCCCAGTTTGCGCGGCGTCCAGTCCTCGTCATATTCGTCGGCGTGATAAGGGAAGTTGATCAGTTGAATCTCAGGGTCGTAGAGCGCCACGAAGAAGTTTTTGGCTGGCAGAAGAGGCAGAATGGATTCATGTACGCTGCGGAGCAGTTCTTCGACCGATTGAGCCGTGAGAGCGCTTTCGGTGATGTGTGTGATGGCATCCTGGGTGAGTTCGTTGATTTTGCGGTCGGTGATGTCGCGCGCCACCCAGAAGACCTGGGTCTCGTTCAATTTGGATACGTTGGCGTCGAACCAGAAGCGGCTGCCTTTAATATCCAGCGGGTATTCGATGCGCACAACTTCATCGCTGTTCAGCGCAGCGTGGATGGCTTTCATGAACGGTTCGTAGAGTTCCGGCGGCAGAACATCGCGGATGTTTTGCCCCACCATTTCATCGGGCGGGCGCACCAGCAGGGATGGGTTGGTGGGCGCGATGCGAACGTAGAAGCCGTCCTTGTCGTACACGATGATGACATCGTTCATGGAGGCGAACAGCGCGCGCAGTTCCGCTTCGGAGCGTTGGGTCTCCTGGAACAGGCGGGCGTTTTCGAGCGCCAGCGCGAGTTGGTCGGTCACCTGGCGGGCGAGGAGTTGATCTTCCTCCGTCCAGACGCGCTGATTGGTTTCGTCAACAACCTGCAGGGTCGCCCAGGTATCGGTGCTCAGTTTGAAATCCAGCGCCAGGGCGGTTTCGGTGAGGGATGCCGCTTTGGCAGGTCGAACAGCGGCGGGACGTTTTGCCGCCGGCGTTTCGCTGCCCGCTGCCGCCGCAGGGCGCTCCGGCGCGCCGGCAGGAGCGATCGCCTGTGGTTCGACGCTCGGCTCTTCGTGCTTGATGTCTTCGAATAGTTTGTCAAGCCGCCTGGCGAGCGGTTTCTTCTTTGGCATATTCAATCAACTCCTGAGCGAGGACACGATATTGCTGCGAGCCGCGGCTGGTGGGTTTGTAGTGAATGATGGGCACGCCGGCAATCGGGCTTTCCCTGAGTTTGGTGTCAATTTCGATGACGGTGGTAAAAACGCCCTGCCCAAAGGTGGCTTGCAGCTGCTCGAAGATGTTGCGGTGCGTGCGGTTGCGGCGGTCGAGCAGGGTGACCAGAATGCGGTAGGCAAGCGCGGGGTTGACTTCCTGGCGGATGCGGCGGATGGTTCCCATCATGTTGCGCAGGGCGTAGGCGGAGAAGTATTCCGCCTGGGTGGGGATGATGAGCAGGTCTGCGGCGGCGAGCGCGTTGAGGGTGATCGCTCCGAGGGCGGGCGGGCAGTCGAACAGGATGTAGTCGTAGGGCAGCGGTTCAGCCGCCAGCGCCTCGCGCAGCGTGGTCAGGTAATGATTTCGCATCGGCAGGAATTGCTCCGCATTTTCGATGCGAAAACTGGATGGGACGAGCGACAGGTTGCGAATTTCGGTGGTGCGGACGGCGGTTTTCAGCGGCGCGCCTTCAATCAGTACGTTTGCCGAGGTGACGCTGCTTTCGTCGGTTTCCATGCCCAGGGCAAGCGAAAGGTTTGCCTGAGGGTCAAGGTCCACCAGCAGGACGCGGTAATTCAGTTCGGCAAGCGCCGCGCCCAGCGAAAGCGTGGAGGTGGTTTTGGCGACGCCTCCCTTTTCGTTCGACATTGCGATTGCGTATGCCATATTACTTGTCCTTTCCGTCCGAGCCCTTGGGCAGGATTTCCACGCGGGTGGCGCCCAGCGCCTGACGCAGTTCCTGCAGGGCGGTTTCGATCATGGCTTGCGGGTCGTTATGGCTGCGGATCTTGCCGGTGATTTCGGAGACCAGCCGTTCGCGTTCGGCGCGGCGGGTCGTTTCTTCGAACAGGCGGGCGTTTTCGGCGGAGAGCGCCACGCGTTCTGCCACCGCCTGGATGAGGTCTTTTTCGTCTTCACCCCATTGGGATGCGGACGAGGATTGGACGACCAGCCGGCCGATGACTTCGCCGCGCAATTCGATCGGGACGACAATCGAGGTGGTTTCTGCCTTCCCAGCCTTTTTCTTGTCTGGAAGCGGAACATCCAGCCGAATCGGTTCGGTGAGGGGCGCGGCGCCCATGGCGTTGTAGCGGTAACCGAGCAATTTTTGGCTGTGCGGGAGGCGTTTCCATGCCTCGCGTGTGGACTGGCGCATGAGCGTTTGCAGTTCGTTGAGGGTGCGGTTGGACTCGTCGAACAGACGGGCGTTTTCGATGGCAAGGCTCACTTGTTCGGCGAGCAGACTGAGGGTTTGCACGTCTTCCTCTGTGAAGGCGCCCGTTTCTGTGCTTTGCACGTCGAGCGCGCCGATGACTTTGCCGCCGCTGAAGAGGGGCAATGCCATTTCGGAGTGGGTGTCGGGGAGGTCGGGGTTGTTGAAGAAGACGGCGTCCGCTCCCACGTCGAGGGCGATGCGCGGCTTGCCGCTTCCCGTCACGCTGCCCACGATGCCTTGTTCGCCCACTTTCAGGCGGTGCCGCCGTGCCAGCATCCGCTGACCGCCTTCGCTGTTTGCGGCGGCAAGCACGGCGTATTCGTTGTTTTCATCGAGCAGGAAGATGCCGACATGGTAAAAGCC
>DAOUBY010000118.1:0-16833 GCA_034432325.1 Anaerolineales bacterium | reverse complement strand
ACTTGTCGGAACTGCCCGAAGCCCGCGCCCGCTACGAAGAAGCCCTGCCGATTTACCGCGCCATCGGCGACAAACTCGGCGAAGCCAACTGCATCCAGTCGCTCGGCGACGTGCACGCTCGCTTGTCGGAACTGCCCGAAGCCCGCGCCCGCTACGAAGAAGCCCTGCCGATTTACCGCGCCATCGGCGCCAAACTCGGCGAAGCCAACACACGTTCTGCCATTCTGCGCCTGGCTTTTTCAGAAAGCCGCGATCTTCCAAAAGCAGAGGCGGCGCTCGAGCAGGTCCTCAACATCCGCCGTCAAATTGGAGATCGTTATGGCGAAGGCGCCGATTACGGCAATTTTGCCATCAGCCTGTTAAACGCAGGAGAGAAGACAATTGCAAAACAATATGCCATCAAAGCCCGCGCGATCTTTGAACAAATCCCATTGCCCGCTCTCGCCGCAATGATGGATCGCGTCATCGCGGCCTGTGAATAGAACAGATGAAGGATGGGGCAGGGGGGATTTCGATGAACAGCGACAGCAGCCCGTCTGCGCTCACTGCTCACTGATTACTGCTCACTCCTCATGACGACTGCCCGCGGGGAGGGGGAGCGCCTTTGCCTTCCTCGCCTCCAGCCCTTGACAAATACCTTCATGATTGAATATAATTTGTATTATATACCATCATAAAGCGAGAGCCAAATGTCCCTCAAAGAACAAATTGACCACTTCTTAAGCACCCTCGACGCTTCGGAAAACACGCTCAAGACCTACAAATACGCCCTCCAGCGCTTCGTGGAGATTGTCGGAGAAGACGCGCCCCTCAACGCCGAAACATTCGAAACGTTTTTGAGCGCAATCAAGGATTATTCCCCCTCCACCCGGCAAATCTGGCGCTCGGCAGCGCTGGGACTGTACACGTTTTCCAAAGCCAGCGACCTGGCGGAAATCAAGGTCTTGATCAAACACTACACCCGCAAACAGGGAAAACGCATGGTGAATTTCGACCGCGAGGCGATCGAAAAAGTCATCGAATACTGCAGCCGTCTCAGCGGCGACCTGCTTGCCCTGCGCGACCGCGCCTTTGTGCTGACCCTCGCCGATACCGGCTTGCGCATCTCCGAAGCCTGCGCTTTGAAGCGCGGCGATATTGACTGGCTCGAACAGCGCGCCGTGATTACCGGCAAAGGCAACAAACAGGCAGTCGTCCGTTTTTCCAACCGCGCCATTCAGGCGCTGCGGGAATATCATGCCGCTTGCGCCTCCATCGAACCGAACACGCGCATCCCGCTGCAATCACAGCCTGTTTTCCTGCGCCACGACATCCGCGCGAGCAAAAAAATAAAACCCATCACCGCCAGCGGCATGTGGACCGCCATCAAGGGCGATCCCAAACAGGGAATCAAAGGCAGAATCGAAGAGGCTGGCGTGGACCGTAACCGCATCCGCGTGCATGACTTCCGCCACTACTTTGTCACCATGACCTACCTCGCCAAACGGGACATCAAACTGTCGCAGGAACTGGCGCGCCACAGCAGCATAGACACCACGAACCGCTACACGCACTTCGGCGGAGAAACTGACGCAGCCTATGATGAAATCTTCAACCAGGCATAGCGCGAGATTTATCTATATCACGCTTCCCAGCGCACGCGGTTGCGTCCGCTCGACTTGGCTGCATAAAGCGCCAGGTCGGCGCGGCGGATCACGGAAGCCAGCGTGTCGCCGAGGCGGCTGACTGTCCCCCCCAGCGAAATGGTGACGCGCAAGCCGCTTGGTTGCAGCGCTTCCACATGACGGCGAAGACGCTCCGCCGTTTCGACGCCGCTTTCTGCATCCTGAAGGGCAAGCAAAATGAGAAACTCCTCCCCGCCCCACCGCCCCACGATGTCATTGGCGCGGCTGTGGAGTTTCAATGCCTCCGCCACGCGCTGCAAGACTTGATCGCCGCGTTCATGACCGTAGGTATCGTTGATCTCTTTGAAATGGTCCACATCCACCAAAAGCACACAGAAGACGCCGCTTCCCAAGCGGTTTTCGAGCAGGTCGTTCAACATGCGGCGGTTGGGCAGTCCGGTCAGGGCGTCTGTGTTGGCGGCAATCTGGAGCATGGCTGCCTGGCGTTCAGTTTTGCGCAAATCGTCTTTGACGGCGGCGAGGATGAAGGTCAGCAAAGCAATCACAGCGACACGAACCTGCAGGCGGAAGACCTCCAGAAACAAGGTGTAACGTTCGGGGTAGAGGAACCAAAAAGCGAGTCCGAAGGTCGCCAGCGAGTAACCAAGCGCCATGAGCAGCGCGGCAGTGTGATTCGTCAGGATGTAACCGAGGATGAACAGAATGGCTATCGTCCAGAAGATGGCGTGTAATTCATTCAACAAGAGGCTGTTTTCGGGGGCGTTGAGCAGGACAAAGTACTTCGTCAGGTAGAACAGAGCAAGGCTTGTCTGAACGAAGGACTCGGTCCAACGGATGGGGATTCGGCGGATGAGGACGAGCGCCATCCAGATGACAATCAGGCTTGCCAGCAGCGGATAGGACCAGCCGATGAAGGGCATTTCATTTCCGTAGCGGCGCCAGGTGAGCAGAACGGAAGGCAGACCCACCAGGAGCGCAGCCAGGTACAACGCGCGCTTGCGTTTGTCCGATAGGGTAATCAGGGAAGAAAGAGAGAAAGGCATGATTCGCGCTACACAGGGACAATTCTTTCAGCGCGCTGCCGCACATACGCTTCATACGCCGCCGATACCTGTTTCGTCAACTCCCCCACCCTCCCCTCCCCCACCATCACATCGTCAATCTGGATGACCGGCACGACGCCGCGCGAACTGGACGTGATGAACGCCTCTTTCACCGCCGGCAGTTGATCGAGTTTCAGAGGCATGTATCTCACCTGCACCCCTGCCCCTCTCGCCGCGCGGATGACCATCGTCCGCGTGACGCCAAGCAGGATGCCGCGCCGGGCGGTGTACAAAACGCCATCCAGGACATAGAAGAAGTTGCTCGTCATCCCCTCCAAAATCCGCCCGTTCTTGACCAAAAGCGCCTCGAAGATGCCCAGTTTGGCGATCTTTTTGCGCTCCTCTTCGCTTGCCCCGATGAACGAGGTGGATTTTTCGCGCGGGTTCGTGCGCTGGAGCGTCACAGTTTCGGCGCGGACGCCTTTTTCATACGCTTCGGGCGGCGGCAGTTTGAGCGGCTCGATGGAAATGTACAACCCGCCCCGTTTCGTTTCCATGAGGCGGACGCGCGCTTCGCCGGGGCGGTAAGGTTCGAGCAGGCGGTACAGGCGCCGGCGCAGGAGCGAAGCGTCGGCATTGGGCAGGCGGCGAAGATGGGCTGTCAGTCCGATGACGCGCGTGCAGGAGTCGTAGGTGCGGAAGGTGGTGTAATATCCTTCGGGCAGTTGACGCGTGACGGCATCGAGCGAGGCTGCGCCGGGGAAATGAACTTCTTTTGCCCCGCGAGGGGTGATTTGCCAGGTTCGTATCATGGGCGCGATTATATCCAATTCGGGCTTGACACTTCCCAGCCGGCAGAGTACACTGGGCGGGCGTTAAGCAAATTCCAAAGAAAGGAGCGCACTACATGAACACGTACTTCAGCATCTGCATCGTTCCCGTTGTTGCCGGGACTTTACCTTCTCGTAGTGCGCCTCTTGACCGCTGTTAGGTCAAAACTCACCTGTCGTTTCAGGCTGTGGCGCACGCGCCGCAGCCTTTTTGTTTAATTGACATAATGGCGCTCTCTTGCGCATCGGCATTGGAGAATGCCTGCTACGCTGTGTTTTGGAGCCTGCTACGCTGTGTTTTGGAGCCTGCTACGCTACGTTTTGGAGAACATCATGACCACTGCACAACCGACCTACGAACCCGCCATCACCTTCGACTTCCGCCGCGCCCTCGACGAAAACCGCCTGAAGGGTCTGTGGAAGATGATGGTGGATTACCGCCTGCCCTACCTCGGCGCGACCGCCGCGCTGGCTGTTTCGGCGCTGGCAAAGACCTTCACCTACCTGCTCCTGCGCTACTTTGCCGACGACGTGCTGGCGCAGGGAAAGTTCATCGGCGGAAGCCTGGTGACGACTTCGCTCTGGATCGGCGCCGGCTTCGTGGCGCTTGCCCTGCTGGAGGGCGGATTCTCGTTTCTTTCGGGACGTTTAGCCGCCTACACCGCCGAGGGCATTACGCGCCGCCTGCGCGACTTCCTCTTCGACCACATTCAGCGCTTGAGTTTTTCGTATCACGCCACCACGCCCACCGGCGACCTGATCGAACGCGTCACCTCCGACGTGGACGCCCTGCGGCGCTTCTTCAGCGAACAGGGCATCGGCATGGGACGCATCATCCTGCTGTTCGTCATCAACTTCATCGCCATCCTGAACCTGAACGTGGAATTGGGGCTGGTTTCGGTCATCGTCATCCCGTTCATGCTGTGGGTCTCGCTGTGGTTCTTCAAGAAAGTGACCAAGGCATACGAGGAGTATCAGGCGCAGGAGGCGGTGCTTTCCACCACCCTGCAGGAAAACCTGACCGGCGTGCGCGTGGTCAAAGCCTTTGCGCGGCAGGAGTACGAAAAGAAGAAATTCGAGAAGGATAACTGGGGCAAGTTCCTGAAAGGCAAGATTCTGCTCTTCATGCACTCCATGTTCTGGCCCCTCTCGGATATTGTGCTGGGCTTGCAAATGCTCTTCGGCTTCGTCTATGCCGCGAACATGGCAATCAACGGCGAAATCACGGTCGGCATGTACATCGCCTATGTCGGTTTGGTTGTGTGGCTGATTTGGCCCATCCGCAACCTGGGACGCATCATCGTCTCGGCTTCGACGGGCATGGTCTCGTACGGGCGCTTGATGGAAGTGGTCAAGCAGACACGGGAGCCGCTCCACGACGGGAAGCATCAGCCCTCGGGTCCGGTGCGGGGCGAGATCGTCTTCGAGAACGTTTCGTTCATGTACTCGGACGGTACGTCGAACGCATTGAAGGACATTTCCTTCCATGCCAGACCGGGACAGGTCATTGCCCTGCTCGGTTCGACCGGCTCGGGCAAGACTTCGCTGGTCAACCTGCTGCCGCGCTTTCACGAGTACACCGGCGGGCGGATTCTGCTGGACGGCGTGGAGTTGAAGGATTATCCGCGCGCCTACCTGCGCCGGCAAATCGGCATCGTGGAGCAGGAACCGTTCCTGTTCAGCCGCTCGATCCGCGAGAACATCACCTATGGCGTGGGACGCGACGTGCCGCAGGAAGAAGTGGAGCGCGCCGCCAAAGCCGCCGCCATCCATGACGTGATTCTGTCCTTCCCCGACGGCTACAACACCATCGTCGGCGAAAAAGGCGTGACGCTTTCCGGCGGGCAGAAACAGCGCGTGACCATCGCCCGCACCCTGCTCAAAAATCCGCGCATTCTGATCCTCGACGACTCAACCTCCTCGGTGGACACGGAGACCGAAGCCGCCATCCGCGAGGCGCTGAACGGACTGATGGAAAACCGCACCACCTTCATCATCGCCCACCGCATCCAGTCTGTGATGAACGCGGACTTAATCCTGGTGATGGACAAGGGCGAAATCGTCCAAATGGGCACGCACGAGGAATTGCTCGCCCAGCCCGGCGGCATGTACCGCAGGATTTACGACATCCAGACGAGGATTGACGAAGAATTGGAAATGGAAATCTCGAAAGTTAACTGACGGAGAATAAACCATGTCTGAAGAACTTATCGAACTCGAAGAAGAAGAACATACCTCACAACTGACCGCCCCGGTCTTCCGCCGCATTCTGACCCTGCTCAAACCGCACTGGAAGTGGGTGCTGGGCTTCCTCATCACCATCGCGCTGACCTCCGCCCTCGACGCCTACTTCACCTACCTGAACAAGCAGATCGTGGACACCGGCATCGTACCAGGCGATAAGGCGCGGGTGATGCAGCTTGCCGTCATTTACGGCGTGTTTCAGATTTTGCAGGCGGGGTTCGTGTTCACGTTCATCTATCTCGCCGGTGTGCTGGGCGAGCGCGTGCAATACGACCTGCGCAAGATGCTCTTCAACCACCTGCAGGACCTCTCGCTCTCGTATTACGCGCAAAACGCCGTCGGGCGGCTGATTGCGCGCGTGACCTCCGATACCGGGCGCGTCGCCGACCTGCTCACCTGGGGTGTGGTGGATACCACCTGGGCGGTGATGAACATCATCACCTCGATCACCTTCATGGCAATCATCAACTGGAGGCTGGCGCTCATCGTGTTCACGGTCATTCCGCTCATGCTTTTCATTGCGGTACAGTTCCGCAAGCGCATTCTGGTGGAATACCGCACGGCGCGGCGCACCAACTCCAAGATCACCGGCGCGTTCAACGAGAACTTTCAGGGCGTGAGAGTGGTCAAAGCCCTCCTGCGCGAGGACGAGAACACCCGCGAATTCCAGGGGCTCACCACGCAGATGTACAACGCCTCCTACCGCGCGGCGTGGCTTTCGGCGCTCTTCCTCCCCACCGTGCAGATCATCGCCGCGCTGGCGCTGGGTGTCATCGTGGGCTACGGCGGCACGCAGATTCAGGTCGGGATGATGACCATCGGCGGCATCCAGGCGTTCGTCTCTTACCTGACCTTCATGATGTGGCCCATCCAGGACCTCGCCCGCGTCTATGCCGAGATGCAGCACTCCATCGCTTCAGCGGAGAGAATCTTCAAACTGGCAGACACCCCGCCCGAGGTCCATGACAGACCCGGCGCCGTTGACGCGAAAACGCTGATGGGCGAAATCGAATTCGACCACGTGGACTTCTACTACGAAGAGCGCAAGCCCGTCCTGCAGGATTTCACGCTCAAGGTGAAGCCCGGCGAGATGATCGCGCTGGTCGGTCCGACGGGCGGCGGCAAGTCCACCATTGTCAATTTGCTGTGCCGCTTCTACGAGCCGCGTTCGGGCGTCATCCGCATCAACGGACGCGATTACCGCGAGTACACCCTCGCTTCGATTCACAGCCGCATCGGGATCGTGCTGCAGACGCCGCACCTCTTCTCGGGCAGCGTGCGCGACAACATCCGCTACGGGCGGCTGGAGGCGACCGACGACGAGGTGGTGGAAGCCGCCAAGATCGCCGGCGCGCATGATTTCATTGTGACGCTGGAGAAGGGCTATGACCATAACGTGGGCGAAGGCGGCAGCCTGCTCTCGGTTGGACAGAAGCAGTTGATTTCGCTGGCGCGAGCCGTGCTGGCGCGCCCGGAACTCTTCATCATGGACGAGGCAACCTCCAGCGTGGACACGCTCACCGAAGCCCTCATCCAGCGCGGCATGGAAGCGCTGATGCAGGGACGCACGTCCTTCGTCATCGCGCACCGCTTAAGCACCATCCGCAAAGCCGACCGCATCCTCGTCATCGAAAACGGGCGCATCGCCGAACAAGGCACGCACGCCGAACTGCTCAAACTGCGCGGCCATTACTACCGCCTGTACACCCAGCAGTTCCGCCACGAACTGGAAGTGCAATACGGCTTGAACGAAGCCGTGGGCTTAAGCGAGACTTCCGAAGTCTCCGAGACTTCGGAAGTCTTGGACGGGGCGCTGGCGGATTAATGACGATTGAAAAAGACCTGCGGGGTTATAACAGCCTCGGAGGTCTTTACCGTTTTAATCTGCACCTGTCATTGCGAAGCAATCTCCTGTTTGACATTGAGGAGATTGCTTCGTCGTGGCGCTTAGGCGCCACTCCTCGCAATGACATGCCTGATGCGAGATCAATCTCGCGCTGCTTTCTCCAGCCCCGCTTCGACGGTTCGCGCGCGGGGGCTTTCGATAATATCGGCTTGCCCTGTCTCCTTACTCCCGTTTGCGGAGAGGATATTTTTTGTAAGGGTTGAAGTCGAAATATTCGGCGGTGTATTTGCCAATCAGCCACAAAAAAGCGGCAGCCAGGGCGGCAAGGAGCCATTTGAGCAGGGTGAACATGGTCAACTCCGTGGGGTGTGATATGGCAACATGACGGAAGACGGCGAAAAAGGTACACAAAAAAACTTGCAAAACCCGAACAGAAGACTACCCCAGCACAATCCCCTCCCCCGTCACGGGCAGGGACGTTCCGCATGCACAGCGCAGGGCGGCGGGAGTCCGCTCCCAGCGGATTTCGCCGCAGGCGGGGCATCTCAACACCTCCGCCAGCGACCTGCTTTTCGCCGGCTCCGACCTCCCCGCTTTCACCGCCAGTGCGCGGTCGAACAACTTCCACCACTTTGTGATGCGGACGTCGGTAAACCCGTTCGCCTCCAGCAGAGACCTGAACGCCGCCTCGCTCCTGACCTTTGCCCTGCGCCCCGATTCCTCCGTCCCGCGCGAAGTGAGGAGCAGTCCGCCTGGGCGCAGGACGCGCGCAAACTCGGCGAGCGGCTCCTCCATGCCGGGGAAGAGTTCCAGCGCCTCCAGCGCGCAGACCACATCGAACGCCGCATCGGGGAACGGCAGAGGCAGGCGTTGATGGCGCAGAAACTCCACGCGCCCCTCTGCCCGAGCGGCGAGTTTCGCCGCCGCCTGCTCCAGCATCCCTTGCGAAAGGTCGAGCGCAACGATGTGACCGCCGAATTCGGGGCGCGAAATCAAAGCCTGAGAGAGGCGCCCGGTACCGGTGGCAAAATCCAGCACAAAGGGAGTCGGGATGCCGCGCACGGCATCCAGCAGCGGCTGGGCGAGCATCTCGTCGTCGCGCAGTTGACTCTCGCGCTTGCCTTCGTCGTATTTCTTTGCCCAGCGGTCATACAGCCAAGCCTGAACGCGCGGACCCAAATGCACGCCCTCGTAGAAATAAATTTCACGGTCGAGCAGATAACCGAGGGTCACAAGGATGACAATTACAAAGATCCAGTTCATACCGTCTCCAAAGCGTCGGGCAGCAAAGTCTCCGCCTCGCGCACCGAGGGCAGGGCATACCCCAGCGCAAAGGTCAGCGCGCCCAGCACACCTGCGCCAACCAGCGCCTGAGAAACGCCCACTCCCTCCGCAAGGAAGCCAGCCGCAAGAATACCCAGCAGGTACGGAACCTGCACCAGCAAATGCCGCGCCGAAAACACGCGCCCCTGCACGTCGGCTGGCACCTTCGCCTGCCACAGGGCAAGGTTGCCGCCCTCCACGAACGGCTCGAAGAACGCAAAAAAGAACGCTCCCGCCGCCCAGGGGAGCGTTGACCCGCCCAGCCCCAGCCACAGGATGCCCAGCAGGCACGCCCCCATCCCGCCGAGCAGAACGTTGTGGATGCGCCGCCGCGTCCCGCCCCACAGACTGAGAATCACGGCTCCGACCACGCCGCCAACTGCTCCCGTGGACTGAACCGCCGCCAACGCCGATTCATCGTTCCCCGTCCCGCCCAGCGCCAGCGGAGCCATGAGCGTCGCGCCAATGGCGAGGAAGATGCCGGCGGTCATGAAGAGGGCGGTCAACGCGCGCAGGCTGGGCGTTTTGCGGATGTACTCGAAGCCAAACGCGGATTCCCGCCACAGCGAACCGCGGCTTTGCAAACCGGTCTCGCTCGGCGCAGGCTGCGGCACGCGGATCATCGCCAGCGCGCCAAACGCAAACAGGAAGGTGGCAAGGTCAATCAGCATCACGCCGCTCAACCCCAGCATGCCAAGCAAAGCCGCCGCAAAGATCGGCGCGAGAATGCCCGAAAGCGCGCGCGCCGAGCCGAGCATCCCTTCGGCGCGGGTGTACTCCTCCTTCGAGAGCATGGTGGTCACGGCGGCGGCATAGGCGGGATATTGAAAGGCGGTGAAGAACCCAGCCAGAATGCTGACAAGGTAAATGTGCCAGATTTGCAAATCGCCGAAGGTGTAAATGAGGAGGATGGCAAGCGTGCCGAGGGCGCTCGCCAGGTCGCTGAGGAGCATCACCAGTTTGCGGTTCCAGCGGTCCACGAAGGCGCCGGCGACGGGGGCGAACAGCACGGAGGGCAGGAAGGCAAAGAAACTGATGGTCGCCAGCGCCGAGGCTTTGCCGCTCTCCTGCCATGCCCAGATGGTGAAGGCGAACCATGTCATCGCGCTGCCGATGAGCGAGACGACCTGTCCGAGCCAGAGGAGGGTGAAGCCGCGCATACCTGTCATGGATTGGGCGAGTGTACCAGTTTTGCCGTTTGCCCCGTTTTACAAACTTGTGAGGCATCGAATTACGCGAAGTTCATAAAAATTGGGTTCATTCGCGTCCATTCAATTTTTGCTGACTTTGCGAAAACCATTTACGCTTCCCCGCCTCCCCGCTGACGCACCGCTTCGTACAGGATCAGCGCCGTCGAGACCGAGACATTCAGCGAGTTGACCTTTCCCCGCATGGGGATTTTCACCTTCAGGTCGGCGTTTTCCATCCAGAAATCGGTCAGCCCCGCGTCTTCGGTGCCGACGGCGATGGCGGTGGGCGGACGCATGTCCACGGCGGTGTAATTCGCTTCGGCGGAGGGGGTCGCTGCCAGCACCCGCATCCCATGTGACCTCAGCCATGCCAACGCAGAGGGGCTGTCGCACTCGACGACCGGCACGCTGAAGACCGTCCCACGGCTGGCGCGGATGACGTTGGGATTCCAAGGGTCGGTGCGCGGGTCGCAGAGGAGCAGGGCGTCCACACCGGCGGCATCGGCGGTGCGCAGGATGGCGCCAAGGTTGCCGGGCTTTTCGATGGCTTCGGCGGCGATGACCAGCGGCGAGGCGGACACGGTCAAATCGGCGAGGGAGAGGCGGGGAATGGGAAAGACTGCCAGCCAGCCGTCGGGGTTGTCGCGGTAGGACATTTTCTCGAAGGCGGCGCGGGAGACGGTCAGGGTCTCGACAGGCTCAACCTCCGTTTCAGCGGAGGGAAAGGCGAGGGGGCGGGCGGCAAGTTCCGGGGCGGTCAGAAGCGTCTGCGGTTTGTGCCCGGCGGAGAGGGCGAGTTGAATCTCGTCCCAGCCTTCCACGAGGAGCAAGCCGTCTTTTTGTCTCTGGCGTTTGTCCTCGCGCAGTTTGACGATGTGTTTGACGCGCGGGTTTTGGGGGCTGGTGATGTCGGTCATTGCTGAAGCAGGAGGCACGCCGCCTGATGGGTTTCGGAGACCTGTGTCAGCGACGGGTCGGTGCTGCGGCAGGCTTCGATTGCAACCGGGCAGCGCGGGTGGAAGCGGCAGCCGCCGGGCAGGTTGACGGGGTTGGGCGTTTCGCCCTGCAGGATGAGGCGTTTGCGGCGCAGGCGCGGGTTGGGGACGGGGATGACGGAGAGGAGCGCCTGGGTGTAGGGGTGGCGTGGGTCTTGCAGGACCTCGCGCATGGCGCCGATTTCGACGATGCGCCCCAGGTACATGACCGCCACGCGGTCGGCGAAGTAGCCCACGGTGCCGAGGTCGTGGGTGATGAAGATGACCGAGATGCCGCGCGCGCGGCGCAGGTCGGCGAGCAGGTTGATGATTTCGGCGCGAATGGAGACGTCGAGCATGGAGACGGGTTCGTCGGCGAGGAGCAGGTGCGGTTCGAGCACGAGCGCCCCGGCGATGACGACGCGCTGTCGCTGTCCGCCGGAGAGTTGGTGGGGGAAGCGGTGCAGGTAATCTTCGGCGGGTTTCAAGCCGGCGTCTTCGAGCGCGCGGATGACGCGCCGACGGCGTTCGCTGGCTGGCAGAGCCAGTCCATGCACCACCAGCGGTTCGGTGACGATTTCTTCGATGGTCTGGGTGGGGTTGAGGGATTCGTAGGGATCCTGGAAGACCATTTGAATGCGCTGGCGGATTGCTTTGCGCTCTTTTGGGCTGGCGCGGGTGATGTCTTTGCCTTCGAAGAGGATGCTCCCTTCGGTGGCTTCTTCGAGGAGCATGAGGGTGAGGGCGAGGGTGGATTTGCCGCATCCGCTTTCGCCGACCAGCGCAATGACTTCGCCGCGCCGCAGTTGCAGGTTCACGCCGTCCACGGCATGGACGAAGTCTTCGCGGCGCGAAAACCAGCCGGGTTTGCCTGCCCGAAAATATTTTTTGAGGTCTTTTACTTCCAGGATAAAGTCGTCTGTCATGAGGGTTATTTGTTTACCGTATGCGCAGGGCGTGTTTTCTCACGCGCGCGGGTATTTGTCTTCCACGAGATGGCAGCTGGCGATATGTCCGCTGCCAAGGTCGTGCAGGCGCGGGAGTTCGGTTTTACAGCGGTCAAACGCGAGCGGGCAGCG
Source organism: Anaerolineales bacterium (assembly GCA_034432325.1). Lineage (GTDB taxonomy): Bacteria > Chloroflexota > Anaerolineae > Anaerolineales > Villigracilaceae > Defluviilinea. The sequence goes on along the minus strand of DAOUBY010000118.1, from coordinate 4,679 downwards.
CGGCGCAAAGCGGCAGCCGGCGGGCAGGGCGTTCAGTTTGGGCGGGTAGCCGGGGATGGAGGAGAGCCGCTTTTCGGGGTTGGAAAGGTCGGGGAAGGCTTTGAGCAATTCCTGGGTGTAGGGGTGACGCGGCGAGTTGTAGATGGTGTCCACGTCGGCGTATTCGGCGGTCACGCCGCCGTACATCACCAGCACGGTATCGCACATCTCCGCCACCACGCCGAGGTCGTGCGTGACGAAGATGACGGCAAGCCCCAGTTTGCGGCGCAGGTCGTCGAGCAGTTCCAAAATCTGCGCCTGAATCATCACGTCCAGCGCGGTGGTGGGTTCGTCGGCAATCACCACCTGCGGCGAACAGGAAAGCGCCATGGCAATCATGGCGCGCTGGCGCATCCCGCCGGAGTATTGATGCGGGTAATGATCCTTATGTTCGGCAGAAATGCCCACCAGTTCCAGCAGTTGCACCACCCGCGCCTCCAGCGCCGCCTCGCTTTCGACGGGCAGATGTTTGCGTATGGCTTCGGCAATCTGGTCGCCCACCGTGCGCACCGGGTTGAGGGCGTTCATCGCTCCCTGAAAGATGATGGAAATGCCGCTCCAGCGGATGTCTGCCAGTTGCTCGTCGCTGGCAGACGCCATGTCCACGCTGTTGAAGAGCACCTTTCCGCCCACAATCTGTCCGGCGGCGGGCAGCAGGCGGTTGACCGCCATCATCAGAGTGGTCTTGCCGCAGCCGCTCTCCCCCACCAGCCCCATCATCTCGCCTTCGTGCAACTGAAAACTGACGTTCTCGACCGCCCGCGCCGGCGGCATTCCTTCATTAATGTACTCGACGGAGAGATTCTGCACATCCAGCACGACGGGCGTTTTGACGAACGAACTGCGGGAGGGCGTCTCCGCCGCTTCTTTCTGGACCGTGGGCTTGCCGGGCATTAAATGATGCGCCTCCAGCCTGGGGTTGAGCACCTGCTCCAGCCCGTTGCCCAGCAGGGTCAACGCAAGGACGACCCACACAATCCCAAAGCCGGGCGCCACCAGCGCCCACCAGGCGCCCACGCTCATCGCGCCGCGCCCGAAGGCAAAGTTGAGCATCTGCCCCCACGAGATGGCGAGCGGGTCGCTCAAGCCGAGGAACGCCAGCGTGGACTCGCTCAGGATGGCGAGCGAGATGACCAGAATGGCGTTGACCACCAGAATGGGCATGACCAGCGGCAGGATGTGATGAACGATGATGTGCCAGTTCCCTGCGCCAATGGCGCGCGCCCGCAAAACGAATTTGCGCGATTTGACCGCCAGCGTCTGCGAGCGGACGATGCGGGCGGTGGTGGTCCAGCCGAGCAGACCGATGACGAGGATGATGTTCCACAGGCTGGGTTCGGTCAGCGCCACAAAGATGACAATCAGCGGCAGGTCGGGGATGACGAGCATGGTGTCGGTGAAGCGCATGAGGAAGTTCTCGATCCGCCCGCCGTAGAAGCCGGCGATGACGCCAAACGTGCCGCCGATGAAAATTGAAATGAACGCTGCAAAGAACCCCACAATCAGCGAGTTGCGCGCGCCGTAGATGAAACTGGAAAATACATCTTTGCCGGCATCGTCGGTGCCGAACCAGTGCTGCTCGCTGGGCGGCTGGTAGATGTCGCCAGCCTCTACGCCGGCGTAGGAGCGCGGGTTGTAGGGAGCGAGGAAATCGGCAAAGACGGCGGCGATGACAATCACTATCAGCATTGCCAGCCCCGCTACTGCCATGCGGTTCTTGCGGAAGACGTTCCAGAAGCCGGTCAACGGCGAGGCGGGGACAGCAGGTTTGAGTTCCACTTCCTGAATTGCCATGCGGTCACTCCGATTGGACGCGCGGGTCGAGGTAGGAATAGGTCAGGTCTGCGAGCAGGTTGGCGATGATGACGCTGACCGCTATCAGCAGGAAGGTGCCCTGCAAGACGGGGTAGTCGCGGCTTTGCACTGCCTCGAAGATGGCGCCGCCCAGCCCCGGCCAGGAAAATACCGATTCGATTTGGATTGCGCCCGCCACCGTGAACCCCAGGTTGATGGCAATGAGGGTGACGATGGGGAGCATGGCGTTTTTCATGGCATGGTCCTTCAGGATTTGAAAGGCGCTCAGTCCTTTTGCTTTGGCGGTAAGGATGTAATCCTCCGCCAGCACATCGAGCAGGCTGGAACGCATGACCAGCATGTATTCGCCCATGAAGACGATGATGTAGGTGAGCGTGGGCAGGAGCATGTGACGGGCGACATCGCCAAATTGGAAGAGGAAGGGGTAGGCGCTGGTGCCGGGCGTCGCTTTGCCGCCGATGGGAAAGCCGTGATTGCTGCCCCAGAACAGCAGGATGATTCCCAGCCAGAAGGTGGGCAGGCTCCACGCCACCAGCCCGGTGATGAGCGCGCCGTAGTCAATGGCGGTGCGGGCTTTCCAGGCGGCAAAAACGCCAAAGGCGACGCCAACCACGATGGAAAGAATCTGCCCTGCGCCAATCAGCAGGACGGTGTTCCATAACCGCTCAGCCAGAATACCGGCGACGGGGCGGTTGGTTTTGTAACTGACGCCCAATTCGCCCTGAAACAGGTTTTTGATGTAGATGAAGAACTGGGTATCGAGCGGATTGACGCCGCAGCCGCCCAGTTTGAGGGGAGTGAGGGTTTCGAAGCAGTTGATGACCGGCTTATCCAGCCCAAAGCGGACGCGCAGCGCCTCGCGCGCTTCGGCTTTCATGCGCGGGTCCTTGACGAGGGCGCGGGCTGGGTCGCCGGGCAGGATGCGGAAGAGGAAGAAGTTCAGAACGAGCACGAACAGAATCGTCAACAGCGCCCAGCCGGTCTTTTTGAGCAGGTAGCGGTATCGGGTCACTGCAATGCCTTTCGAGCAGGATCAGGCGGGAGGGCGGAATGAACCGCCCTCCCCATTCGAATCCTCAGCGGACGGGTTCCACGCGAACCAGCGAGGTGACGTCCGAAAGTTCCACTTTGGGTTTGTCCAGAATGAAGCCGGTGAAGCGGTCTTTGCGATATGCCTGCACGTTTTGCGAGTAGTAAGGGATGATGTAGACCACGTCGTTGAAGACGATCTCCTGCATCTTCCAGACGAGTTCGCGGCGTTTTTCGAGGTTGAGTTCCGAAGCCTGCTGGCGGTAGAGTTCGTCGTATTGCGGGTTGGAGTAGCCGGTTTCACTGCTGCCCGTTGGGATTTCGTCGGTGGTCATCACGCTGAGGAGCAGGTTCGGGTCGGGATCGGAGCCCCAGCCCCACAGGATGATGTCGAAGTCAAAGGCGGGGCAGCAGACGGAGGTCAACGTGTCGGGGTCGAGCGCCTGCGCCTCGAGGCTGACGCCGACCTGCTTCCACATTTCGCTCAGCAGTTCGGCAAGGCGCGGGGAGTCGATGCTGTCGCTGGGCCAGTTGATGCGGAAGGTCAGGGAGCGCGAGCCGTCGGGCGTTTCGCGAATGCCGTCGCCGTTGACGTCTTTGTAGCCGGCGTCGTCCAAAATTTTATTCGCTTTGGCGACATCGTATTCGTAGTCTTTTAGGCTGGAGTTGAACCAGATGCCCAGCCCGTCGGGGATGAGGGTGATGCCGGGGGTGCCGTAGCCGAGCAGGACGACATCAATGATTTTCTGTTTGTCGGTGGCGTGCGCCAGGGCAAGGCGGACGTTGCGGTCGAGCAGAGCGGGATGCCCGGTGCAGAGACCGTCATCTGGCGGGCAGTTTTCGGGCAGCACCTGGTTGAAGATGATGTCGGTGACGCTGGGGGCAAACGGCGCGCCGGTGACCACTTCGACGTTGGGGTCCTGCTTCAGGGTTTCGACGGCAGTGTTGGGCATTTCGGTGATCATGTCCACTTGCCCGGTCTTGATTGCCTGCACGAGCGCATCCTGGCTTTCGAAGGTCTGGAAGATGACTTCGTCCACTTTGGGCGTTTCGCCAAAATAGTCTGCGTTCTTCGCGAGGTGAACGAATTCGTTCGGTTTGTATTCCACCATTTTGAACGGACCGCTTCCAACGGCGGCGAAGTTTTCGAATTCCAGCGGGTCTTCGTTCTCCCAGATGTGCTTTGGCAGGACGTAGAGGAAGACGAGCTGCGCCTCAATGTTTGGGATGGCTTCCGAAAGTGTGATGACCACTTCGTTGTTGGGGGTGGCTTCGATTTTTTCGAAGTAGTAGGTATAGTCGCCCATCCAGGGATAGCCTTCGGTGTTTTGGTAGAGCAGGTAGGAGAAGACCACATCCTCGGCGGTGAGGGGTTGTCCGTCGTGGAATTTCACGCCGTCGCGGATTTTGTAGGTGTACACCAGCCCGTCATCCGACACGTTGACGCTCTCCGCCAGGCTCAACTTGAATGTGCCGTCCAGTTGAAGTTGATACATCGTGTCGTAGACCAGGGTGAAGATGGTGTAGGCTTCGGTCAACACCGCCGCGCCCGGATTCAAGGTGTCGGGGCTGCCCGCCCACCCGATTCGCAGCGTGACGGGCTGCGCCTGTCCGAGCGCGCCGCAGGCAGAAAGCGCCAGCGAGAGAACGGTCAGCAGCGCCACAAACGTAGTTTTGAATTTCATCTTGCTCCTCCGTGAGAAAGTTGTATCGGCGGTTGCCCGCTTAAAACAAACTGCATCGGCAGCCAGTCACTGCGATGCAGAACACAGCCGAACCAGACGGTTGTAATTGCG
>DAOUBY010000117.1:0-4013 GCA_034432325.1 Anaerolineales bacterium | reverse complement strand
TCGAATTTCAAGATTCTGAATAGCGCCTTTTGGAATTCCTTTGTGTACTTCGTGTCCTTCGTGGATAAAGACCTTTTTGCAGTAGACTCATTCATTTATGCAGGAAGCAGTAATCCCCTGTATAATTCCTCCCATGACCCTCCCCGACCGCATCGTCACCGACCTGGAACTCCGCCGCAACAACGGCGAGCGCGGGTCTCGTAAGTATGTCGCCTGCAACGGCATCGTCTATGACGTGACCGACTGCCCCAAATGGCGGCAGGACCTGCACGAAAACCTGCACTTCCCCGGGCAAGACCTCACCTCCGAACTCCCCGAAGCCCCCCACGCCGAAGAAGTCTTCTCCCGACCATGCGTCAAGGTAGTTGGCAGATTCGCAAATTAACCGTTCAGCAATAAAACATTCACCCTTCACCGCGTTCCGACCTTCACCCCCCATCCAAGGACAACCCCAACCCATGACCCTCAAATGGTGGCAAACCGCAGTCTTCTACCAGATCTACCCGCGCTCCTTCGCCGACGGGAACGGCGACGGCATCGGCGATTTCAAAGGCATCATCCAAAAACTCGACTACCTCCAATCCCTCGGCATAGACGCCCTCTGGCTCTCGCCTCACTACCCCTCCCCCAACTGGGACTGCGGCTACGACATCTCCGACTACTGCAGCGTTGCCCCCGAATACGGCTCCCTCGACGACTTCAAAACCTTCCTCGCCGAATCGCACAAACGCGGCATCCGCGTCATCCTCGACCTCGTCCTGAATCACACCTCCGACGAGCATCCCTGGTTCCTCGAATCCAAATCCAGCCGCGACAACCCCAAAGCCGACTGGTATGTGTGGCGTGACCCGCTCCCCTCTCCCTTTGAGAGAGGGGCTGGGGGTGAGGGCGACCCTCCCAACAACTGGCAATCCTGCTTCGACGGCGACGCCTGGACCTACGTCCCTGAGCGCGGGCAATACTACTACCACTACTTCATGAAACAACAGCCCGACCTCAACTGGCGCAACCCCCAGGTCAAAGCCGCCATGTGGAACGTCGTGCGCTTCTGGCTCGACCTCGGCGTGGACGGCTTTCGCCTCGACGCCATCGGCACCATCTACGAAGACCCCAACCTCACCCCCCACAGCGTCCCCATGACCCTCGCCGAACTGCGCCGCGCCTCCGAACTGGCGCGCACCCCCGCCGAAAAGAAACAAATCGAAACATACTGGTACGACATGTTCAAATACCAGTGGGGCGGACCCGGCCTCCACGACCTGATGAAGGAACTCCGCGCCATCCTCGACGAATACGACGGCGACCGCATGCTCGTCGGCGAAGACGACAACATAGACTACATGGGCAGCGGCAGCGACGAACTGCACCTCGTCTTCAACTTCCCCCTCATGCGCACCGAACGCCTCACCCCCGACCATATCCGGCGCAACCAAAAAGAGCGTTTGACCCGGCTGGAAGCGCTCCCGGTCAAAGGCTGGGCGTGCAACACACTCGGCAACCACGACACCTCCCGCGTTTACACCCGCTACGGCGACCGCCAGCACGACTCCAGCCTCGCCCGCCTGCATGCCGCCCTCGTGCTCACCCTCAAAGGGACGCCCTTCCTCTACAACGGCGAAGAGATCGGCATGACCGACCTCATCATCACCGACCCCTCCAAACTGCGCGACACCATGGCGACCTGGTACTACCACAGCCTTGTCAACGACCTGGGCGTGGACCCCGCCGAAGCCGCCCTGCGCGCCGGCGAAATGAGCCGCGACAAAAACCGCACCCCCATGCAGTGGAGCAACGCCCCCAACGGCGGCTTCTCCCCGCCCGGCGTGCAAACCTGGCTGCCCGTCAACCCGAATTACAAGGAAGGCATCAACGTCCGCGACCAACTGCAGAACCCGAATTCGCTCCTGAACTACTACAAACGTCTCCTGCGCGTTCGCAAAGATACCCCTGCCCTAATCGAAGGCGATTACCTCCCCCTTCACCCCAGAGCAAAAGACTACTTCGCCTTCCTGCGCCACACCAGCGCACAGACCGTGCTGGTTGTGCTGAATTTTTCGAACGGCAAACTCGAATTGAGTTTTTCCCGCACCCCTCAACTCAAGGACAAATCGCTGCGCCTGCTCTTTTCCAGCGCCGTTCACTCCCGCACCGACCTCAGCCCCAAATCCCTGCAGCTCGGCGCGTTCGAGGTGTTCATTGCAGAAGCAAAATGAACTCCGCCATCCTTCCCAGTTCGTCACCCTGTGCGGACGCATCTTCCGCGGCGCCGACCCGGCTTACTTCCCCCGCGCCCAATATCGCGGACGAACCATCCTCTTTTGCACCGAATCCTGCCTGGGCGCGTTCCTCGCCGACCCGCAGGTTTTCTACACAGTCCATCGCAACTCGGAAAAGGACAAAAACTTTGGCGCGTAGCAGACGTTCTCTCTAACGTCTGCTCTAACGTTCGCATACCAATCCCATATACACACAAAGAAACCGTTTTACCGGTTGGAGCAGCCATGATTACCCCTCAAAAAGCGATTCAATATCAACGGTACGAATTCAAAAAATGGGAGCATCACGATGCAGAAACCATCGTCGAAACGCCCGTTTCACTGACTGTCAACGGCAAGGTGTGGTTGACGTTCATGTGCACGCCGGTCCATCTCGAGGAATTGGCGCTGGGATTTCTCTACAACGAAGGCATCATTGACTCGATGGACGAAGTGGCAGACGTGCGTCTGTGCGAACACGGCGATAACGTGGATGTGTGGCTGAACCGCAATGCCGAACAGCCGCAATCCTGGCGGCGCACCTCCGGCTGTACGGGCGGCGTCACGGCGGTGGACCTGTTAGCGAAGCCGGATGTCCATTTTGGCGGAGACAGGCTCGAGGTCGAGGCGGAGGCGGTTGGGGAGTTGGTCGAGCAACTCTTCGAGGCGCAGTCGCTCTACCGCGAGACGGGCGGAGTCCACACGTCTGCCTTGAGCGATGGAAAGAAACTCGTCGCGGCGGCGGAGGACATCGGACGGCACAACACGCTCGATAAAATTGCCGGGCTGTGTCTGCGGAAAGGGCTCTTTCCCGATACCCGCATTTTGATTACCACCGGGCGCATCAGTTCGGAGATGCTGCAAAAAGCCGCCCGCATGGACGCGCCCATTCTTATCTCGCGCACGTCGCCCAGTTCGCTCTCGATTGAAATGGCGGAGCGCTATGGCATTACGCTGATCGGGTATGCGCGGCGGCACCGCTTCAATGTGTATTCGAATCCTCAGCGGGTTGGGTTTCGAGACGCCGCACGCGAATCTATGACGAACATCCTCTGGAAAGGTGAGAAAAGAGACTAACCCGGCTGTGGGGTAATCCGAATAATGGGAATATCTTCCCAACAAGGAGGTTTCCATGTCCACGGTTCGAACGATTCTCGAAACAAAAGGAGACGCCAGCAACTATTCCGTCTCCGCCAGCGACACGGTGCTGACCGCGTTGAAAATCATGGCGGAAAAGCACATCGGCGCGGTGCTGGTCACCGAGGGAGAGAAAATCGTCGGCATTTACACCGAACGCGACTACGTGCAAAAGGGCGAACTGCAGGGGCGCAAAGCCGATTCCACGCTCCTCCGCGATGTGATGACCGGCGGCATGTACACCGTCACCACCGACACATCGGTGGAACAGTGCATGGCGCTGATGGAGGCGCATCACATCCGCCATCTGCCGGTGGTGGAGAATGACCAGTTGGTGGGCATGGTCTCCATTCGCGATGTGATGAATGCCGTGCTCGAAAACCGCGAGAGCGAAATCAAGGGACTCGAAAATTACATCCTCGCTTCGGGGTTTTCGAGTTAGATAGGACCTACGCAAAAACTTTGCGTAGAGCGCGTTCTCCAACGCGCTGGACAGGCAATTGGCGTTAGAGAACGCCGATTACGCGCAAGTTAGAGAGTGTTTTATAAATCGGGGTTTACCGTAGATGAACACGGATGAACACTGATTCTGAAGAAAAACGGGATGAAGTTACCTTGTAA
>DAOUBY010000116.1:0-13940 GCA_034432325.1 Anaerolineales bacterium | reverse complement strand
TTTTTTCTCCTTTCTTTTCATGGTGATTTATACTATGGATGGAAACAACCCTAAGATTAGTCTACAAGTTATGTCGGAGAACGTCTACTGTGGATTTCCGCAGTCTTTGTCAGACATCTTAATTCCGAGAACCACTTTGTCCTCCCTGCTGGAAGTAGCCTGTCACTCAACTTAAAATGGACAAAGTCCAGTGATAAAAAAGCGGAGAGAAAATCTCCGCTTTTCCGATATTGACGCCATCGGGACGCAAACGAACATCGCCCACACCATTGTGGAAGCCCAGGCCGACTATGTTTTGAGTGTCAAACAGAACCAAGGGCACTTATATGAGGACATTTCTGTCCTGTTCGCGGTGGATCAAGCCCAGGATTTCAAGTATGCTTCGTTCGAGTATGCCAAAACCACCAATAAAGGACATGGCAGAATTGATATTCGTGAATGCTGGAGCACCTCCAATCCCGAATATTTGAACCTGATCCGTGGCGCACAAAACTGGATCGGGTTGAGAAGTATTGCGATGGTCGTTTGCACGCACATCGTGGATGGGAAGGAAAGCAGGGAGGTTCGTTTTTACATCTCCAGTTTGCCCAGCGATGCAGCTCGAATTTTACGTGCGGTTCGCAAGCACTGGGCGATTGAGAATCAATTGCATTGGGTTCTGGATGTCGCCTTGAATGAAGAGCGCAGTCGTGTGCGTAAAGACCAGTCTCCCGAAAATCTGGCTGTCCTGCGCCACATTGCTCTCAATTTGCTCAAACAGGAGAAAACGGCTAAAGGCGGTATCCATGCCAAGCAACTTCAAGCCGCTTGGAACCAAGACTACCTGCTCAAGGTGCTTGCCTCAGCAATTTAGATGCGATTGCCCTGGGATTTCCACAGTGTTTGTCAGACATCTAACAACCCCAGCTTTTTGGCTTATTACCGATAACGCTTATTCAGCAGTCCCAGCCTTTCTGCTTTCAATACGGCGGCTGTACGCGAGGAAACTTCTAGCCTTTGAAAAATCTGGCTCAAATGAAATTCAACAGTCCTTTCCTTGATCTTAAGAAAGCCGGCAATTTGCCCGTTCGTTAATCCATGAGAAACTAATCGAAGAATACGAACTTCATGTTCGGTAAGTTGAGGAGTGTTTTCATGATCCATAAAACCTCCTGTTCACGTTGTACACGTAAATCCATTCTACACCTGTTTTTTTTTCGTCAATGAAAATGAAAATGTGGATTCAAAGATAGTACAATAGTCCTGTCAGACAACTTTGTATACCATCCTGCGTTTGATGCAGGGAGAAACGCTTCTCACAGCGGCATCACGAGGAATATATGACCAACTTTGATGAACGCGCAAAAGACTGGGACTCTGATCCCCAAAAGGTGGAACGTGCCCGCGCGGTGGCGGAGGCGATTCGGAAGGCAGTTCCGCTTTCAACCGATATGAATGCTCTCGAATATGGCTGCGGGACAGGTGTATTGAGTTTTGCCCTCCAGGAGGATTTGGGGCAGATCACGCTGGCGGACACTTCACAGGGCATGTTGGACGTGCTGGGTGAGAAGATCGCAAGTTCGGGCGTGACGAACATGCATCCTGTTCGGCTCGATCTTGAGACCGAACCTCTGCCTGCGGAGAAATATCACATCACCTATTCGCTGATGGTCCTGCACCACATCCATGATGCGCGAGGGATTCTGAAAAAATTTTACGCTATGCTCGAACCGAATGGATACTTGATCGTCGCCGACCTCGACAAGGAGGACGGCTCTTTCCACACAGACGGGACAACCGATGTGCATAAAGGTTTTGAGCGGCATGAATTGCAGGAATGGGTGGAAGCCATTGGGTTTGAGAACGTCAGGTTCTCAACAGCGTATGAGATTCGGAAAGAGGTCAACGGTAAGGAAAAGATGTTTCCCGTATTCTTGATGACAGCGCAAAAATTATAGGCGTAAAGAGATACCATGACTGTAGAACAGGATCACCCAAACATCAACAGAAATATCCACCCGCCGCTGGTGATGTTGGTCCATTTGCTGGCGGCGTTCCTGTTGAACTGGTTTTTTCCGTTGCCAATTGCATTTCCAAAATATTTGGAATGGACTGGCTATATCCTTGTGCTTATGGGGCTGGGACTGGCATTCAGCGCAGTGAATCGATTTGCAAAGGCGCATACCACGCTCGATCCGCATGGTTCGGTCAGCGTGTTGGTGCTGGAAGGACCGTATCGTTTCTCGCGTAATCCCATCTATCTGGGTTTTGTTTGCACACTGATCGGTCTGCCGCTGGCGCTGGGAATTTATTGGGGCGCGGTGTTGAGTCCGCTGTTGATGGCGTTGCTGTATCGGCTGGTCATTCGGCATGAAGAAGCCTATCTGGAGAAAAAGTTTGGGGAGGCGTACGCAGGCTACAAGTCACGCGTGAGGCGGTGGGTGTAGTGGGGTAAAATCGAGGCATTACCAGGTCAAATGGAGTTAACTCATGGCTGAAAATTTCGATGTCGTTGTCATCGGCGCGGGACCCGCGGGGTATGTCGCCGCGATTCGCGCCGCGCAACTCAAACAGAAGGTTGCAATCGTGGACAAGCAATGGCTGGGCGGCGTGTGCCTGAACGTGGGCTGCATCCCCTCCAAGTCGCTGTTGAAGAACGCCGAAGTGGCGCACACCCTGCGCGAACGCGGCAAGGACTTTGGCTTCTCGTTCGAGAACCTGAAACTGGATTACAGCGTGGCGGTCAAACGCTCGCGCCAGAATTCAGACAGGCTGACCAAGGGCGTGGGCTTCCTGATGCGCAAGAATAACATCGCCGTCTTCATGGGCGAAGCGCGTCTCACCAAGCCGACGGCTGTCACCGTGACGGATAAAGACGGCAAGACGACAGAGTTGAACGCGAAGAACATCATCGTCGCCACGGGCGCGAGCGCAGCGGTGCCTGGCGCATGGAAGGTGGACGGGCAGAAGGTCGTCACCTATTGGGAGGCGATTTTGCAAGAGAAACTGCCCAAGTCGGTGATTGTCATCGGTTCGGGCGCGATTGGCGTGGAGTTTTCGACGGTGTGGAATTCCTACGGCGTGGACGTGACCATCGTCGAGATGCTGCCGCGCCTCGTGCCGCTCGAAGACGAGGAAATCTCGAAGGAACTGGAAAAGGAGTTCAAGAAGCGCGGCATCAAGTCGCTGACGGGGCATAAGGTTGAGTCGGTTGAAGCGACGGCAACAGGAGTGAAGGTGGTCGTCAGCGCAGACGGGAAACAAACAACCCTCGAAGCGGAGCAGGCGCTGGTCGCCATCGGGTTCCGCCCGAATTCCAAAGGCTTGGGGCTGGAGGAGGTCGGCGTCAAAATCAACGAGCGCGGCTTCGTCGAAATCAACGAGAAGATGCAGACCAGCGTGCCGAACATCTATGCCATCGGCGACGTGACGGGCAAACTGATGCTGGCGCACGTCGGCTCGGCGATGGGGATTGTGGCGGCGGAGGTCATTGCGGGCGCGGAGACGGTGACGCTCGATTACGAGATGATGCCGCGCGCCACCTACTGCCAGCCGCAAATCGCCTCGTTCGGTCTCACCGAGGCGCAGGCAAAGGAGCGCGGCTACACCGTCAAGATCGGGCGCTTCCCGTTCCAGGCAAACGGCAAGGCGCTGGGACTGGGCGACTACGGCGGGTTCGTGAAAATCGTGGTGGACGAGAAGTACGGCGAGATTCTCGGCGCGCACATGATCGGTCCCGAAGTGACCGAACTGCTGCCCGAACTCACGCTGGCGCGCATGATGGAACTGACCCCGCACGAGATCGCGCGTAACGTCCACGCGCACCCAACGCTGAGCGAAGTGCTGATGGAAGCCGCGCACGGCGCAAGCGGCAGCCCGATACATATTTAGCGGCACAGACTTCCGAAGTCTCCGAGACTTCGGAAGTCTTTTTTGGCAGGGACAAACTCCAGTTAAGCGTGAGGCGGGAACTTCACCAGACCATTCACAGTCTTATGGGTATAATGCAATTCCACCGCTATTTTGATTGAAATCATCATAAGAGGGTAGGAGGTCAGTATGAACGACCGCAAGAGTACATCGCCGTCTCCCACGCAGCCGCGCAACGGGCGTCACGTCTCCCAGCGGGGGATGTTCAGCCTTGTCATGTTATTGATCAGCCTGGGAGCGCTGGGCATTGCCATGCTCGGCGGAGCCAAACTGGCGTATGACATTCTCGGACCTTCCAGAGGCGCCTCGCCCGGCTTGCTCGCGGCGGCGGTTGCGCTGGGCATTGCCTACCTGATCGGCTGGCTGGCGGCGATGCTGGCGATCCGCGTTTACGGGAATTTGATCCTGCCGATTCTCATCAATGCCTTGATGTGGGTTTGCCTGGCGGGGATCTGCTACCTCTACGTCGAAATTTTGGAGCGCCTGTATATGCAGCAATACGATTTCTGGCGCTTCTGGAAGTATGTGCTCGTCATGCTGGCGGGACTGGCGGCGCTGGTGGGGCTGCACTTGATCGTGGAAGGACACAACCTGCGCCCGTTTGCAATTCCTCTGCTGGTCACCAGCCTGATACAACTGGGGCTGATTGTGTTCCGGTATGTGTTTGCGGGCGGCAAGTCCATCTACATTCTGGGCGACCTGTTCTTCCTGTTTGGGATGTCTGCCTTTTCCATTTTGATGCTGGCGCATATCGGATTGCTCGACCCGCTGCGGGCGCGCTTCACCAATTACTTCGACCGCAACAGCGTCTCGATTCGGACTCCCGATTAACCTGTTCCCGTTTCGATGACCATGATGTCCCCGCCCGACGCCTGGGTGGGGACATTTTTTCTGTTGTCGTTGTCAAATTTCTGCACGAAAGCGCGTGTTCGTCGTCCTCTCATGCCATTGGGTCTCCATTACGCACATAAACACGCCACTAGATTGCGCCATCGCAGATGATTTAGCAGGGGAGTTAAGAGTTTCATAAGAGTTGTACATATCTCTTGACATTCTGTGCAAAACATGTAAAATGAATACATAATCTGTACAAAATATGTGCAGAAGTAAAACAAAACCTTAGGAAGATAGGAGTAGATGATGAAAAAGTTTAGTGTTTTTGCCATGCTGGTGACCGTGACAGCCCTCGTACTGGCGGCTTGCGCACCTGCCGCCACCCCAACCCCGGCTCCTGAGCCGACGCCGATGCCCGAGCCAACTGCCATGCCGGAACCCGCCCCAATGGATATTGTTGATACTGCCGTCGCCGACGGACGTTTCCAGACGCTGGTTGCGGCGGTGACCGCTGCCGGGCTGGTTGACACCCTCAAGGGCGAAGGTCCGTTTACGGTCTTTGCTCCCACCGACGATGCCTTTGCCAAACTGCCTGCCGGCACCATTGACGAACTGCTCAAGCCCGAGAATAAACAGGCTCTCACCGACATCCTGCTTTATCATGTAGTTCCGGGCAAGGTCATGGCGGCTGATGTGGTCGGGCTGACAAGCGCCGCCACTGCCCTCGGCAAGGATGTCGCCATCAAGGTTGACATGGGCAATGTGTATGTCAATGATGCCAAGGTTATCATCACCGACATCGAGACCTCCAACGGCGTGATCCACGTCATTGATACCGTGCTGCTGCCCCCGGCTGAGGAAGCCGCCGCCCCCGGCACCATCGTTGACATTGCAGCCGCCGACGAGCGCTTCAGCACCCTGGTCGCCGCTGTGACCGCCGCCGGGCTGGTTGACACCCTCAAGGGAGAAGGTCCCTTCACAGTCTTCGCCCCCACCAATGACGCCTTTGCCGCCCTGCCCGCGGGCACGCTCGACAGCCTGCTCCTGCCCGAGAACAAGCAGCAGTTGACTGACATCCTGCTCTACCACGTGGTCGCTGGCAAGGTCATGGCTTCCGATGTGGTTGGTCTCTCCGCCGCACCGACAGTTCTGGGCAAAGACATCACCATCACGATCAAGGACGGCAAGGTCTACCTGAACGACACTGTCCAGGTCATCATCACCGACATCGAAGCCTCCAATGGTGTGATCCACGTGATTGACGCGGTTCTCCTCCCGCCTCAATAACTCTTCTCCTCGTGTTGTGGATTTGGTAAAGAAAGGACGGGCGTTTACGCCCGTCCTTTCGATTCTTGATGAAACTATTTTGCCAGCGGGATTTGAATAACGAACGTGCTGCCCGGCAGTTTTTCCTCGTCGTAGCCGGGGCTTTCCACCCAAATTTTGCCGTTGTGCGCCTTGACAATGCCCGCCGCAATGGCAAGCCCCAGCCCCGGTCCGCCGCCCTTGAACTTGGTCTTGCCGGAGGAGTGTAATTCCACTTTGCCCACCTGGTAGAGTTTTTCGAAGATCATTTCCTTGTCCGCATCGTTGATGCCGATGCCGGTGTCGCGGATGCGGATTTCGCACATGTCGCCGCGCGCGTCGGTGACGGTGGCTGCGCTGATGTGGATCGAGCCGCCGTCCGGCGTGAATTTGATGGCGTTGACCACCACGTTATCCAGCGCCTTGATCAGGAGTTCAGAGTCCGCCCGCAGGGGAGGCAAATCGTTGATGGCAGGATCGAGTTCGAGCGTGAGTTGACGCGCCTGCAAGTCGGCGGCGTAGTCTTTTTGAATGAGGCGCAGGAGCGTTCCGAGGGTCACCTTCTCAAAGTGCGGAGACAGCACCTGGTTTTCCAGCCGCGCCACGTCGAGCATGCTGTTGACCACCTGATGCAGGCGGTCGGTGCCTTGCAGCACGCCGTCCATGGCGAGTTTGAGGGTGGCGTCGTTTTGAATCACCGGGGCGGTTTTGAGCATGCCCATGTAGCCTTTGATGACGGTGAGGGGGGTGCGCAATTCGTGGGCGGCAACCTGAATGAAGTCGCTTTTGTTGCGGTCGAGTTTTTCGAGGCGGCTGATGACTTTGTTGAGTTCGTCCACGCGTTGTTCGACCATGCGCTCGAGCATCTGATTGAAGCGGTTCAGGTCGTCGTACAGGCGGGCGTTCTCAATGGCAATGGACGCCTGCGTCGCGAAGGTGTTGGCGAGCAGGATTTCATCTGCATTGAAGGCGTCGGGCTCGGGGCGGCTCATGGTCAGCAAACCGATGACTTTGTTCTTGGCAAACAATGGAATGCCCAGCCAGGAACGATCCAGCGGAAGCCATTCGGACTGACGCCAGCCCGGCGCGCTTTTTACGTCGCCGATGAGCAGGTGTTCGCCCTGCCGCGCAATGGTGCGGTAGAGGTTTTTCCCGTTCGCTTCATAAAACAAGTCTTCGACCGGGACGTATTGCGGCAGACCAAGGTGTGCGCGCAGGCGCGGCTCGCCGTTGACATCTTCCAAAAACAGCGCACAGCGGTTGACAGGGATGATCTGCGCCAGTTGCGTGACGATTTGCTGATGCACCTCCGCCTCGGTGGATAACGAGGACAACTGCCGCGACGCCCGGCTCAGTGCTTCTGCGGCGCGGCGGCGCGCCTGTTCGCTCGAGTAGAGTTTGGCGTTTTCCGCTGCAATGCTTTCGGCAAATTCCTTGGCGATCGCCAATTCCTGCGCCCGTTCGCGCGCTTCCGCCAAAAGTTGTTCCACCTGTTTTTGCGCCTGCTCTCTTTGCGAGACCAGCATCGTGCGGAGCAGGGCGCTGCTGACCAGATTGCGGATGCGGACATACACTTCCCAGTCCTGCGGTCCCATCTCCACCCACATGAAACCGAAGCGGTTGCGCGCCAGCGTCAACGGCATGACGACGGCGGTGTAGCGGTGGTCGGCGGGAGTTTTGCCGCGCGGCACGAGTTGACCCGTGCCGAGGGCGACCGGTTTGCGCGGCACTTCGAATTTTGCATTTTCGTATTGAAAGAGCAGGCGGTAACTGTCCGGCGCCGGCGCGGTGATGGATTGCGGCGCGTTCATGTCGCTGTAAAACATCACATACCAGCGTTCGATGCCCATCTCGGGGAAATGTTTGGAGATTGCCGCGCCGATCTCGTCAATGCTCATGGCGGGCGCCATCGAGAAACTGAAGTTCTGGAGCAATTCCTCCTGCTGTTCCAGCGCCAGCCGCTGATATGCCTGCCAGCGTTGGGCAAGTTCGCTGGTGAGCAAACGCGCCTGCTGGAAGAGATTCTCCGCCTGCAGCATGATCATGGGGTTGGTGATGCCGCCCAGCGCGTATTTGCGCATCATCGAGAGGACGTTGTGCCAGATCAGCGGCGGCAGGTTTTGTCCCTGCATCACTTCGATCATGGCATTGATGGTCTTCAAAAATTCGTCGCTGGATGCCTTTTCGTGCAAGACCAGCAAAAAGGCATCCCAGGCGCGTCCAAACACCTGGCGATACTGCGGCAGGGCGCGGTCTTGCTCGGTGACGCCGGCTGAGTTCAACAAGGCGCGCATGGCGGCTTCGCGCTTGTTCTCCAGTTTGCCGGTTTTGGCAACCTCGCGCGGAGGCACCGCCGCCTGACGGACGTTCTCCGGCAGACAGCCGCACGACCAGCGGATGAGCAGTTGGGTGGGCGTCACCACCTGGCGCTGGACGGTGTTCCCCTGAATGCGGTTGACCAGCGTTTGCAGGGCGTTCTTCCCTGCCGTGTAAAACGATTGCCGTACCGTTGTCAGCGGCACGCCCAACGCCTGGGCTTCGCGCTGATCGTCGAAGCCGGTCACAGCCATATCGTCTGGCACGCGCACGCCGCGCTGTTGAAGCGCCTCCAGCGCCCCAAACGCCATGCGGTCATTTGCCGCCGCCACTGCCTGAAAACGGACGCCGCGCTCCTCAACCAGGATGCGCACCGCCTCCCTGCCGCTCTCCGGCGTAAAATCCCCGTCCACCACCAATCTCTCATCGAAGCGCAGGTTGTGCGCCTTGAGCTCATCGCGATACGCCTGAAAACGCTGTTCCGAGTCGATCTGCCCGGCAAGCCCGCGGATGAATGCGATGCGTTTGTAACCGTGATGTTCGATCAAATGGCGGATGAGCGCGCTCATCCCTTGGGCGTTGTCGGGGATGAACATCGTCGCTCCCGCCAGCGGCACCGATTGTGTCACCATTGGGATGCTTCCGTAAGAAGCGCGGAATGCTTCCAAATCTGCCTCGCTCACCCCATGCGCCACATCGGCGGTCAGCAAGAGACCATGAAACCGCCCCGGCATTGCCAGATCGTACAAACCGAAGGATGGTTTCGAGCCGCCGTTTGGCATGGGAGCAAGTTTCCCCCCGATGAAATGCACCAGATTGACGTTCAACTCCTGCGCCGCATCCATCACCCCCGCCAAAAACTGCGCCCCCCAGGCGCGGCCCACCTGTGACGCAAAAACACCAACTGTGATTCTTTCGGCGGATGGAATTGGCATACGGCTCCCGGAAGGATGGGAAAATTATATCCGCAAACCGCCTATCAAGGATGAAAGAAGAATGACAATTCGATATTTGATTTTGATGCATCTCATCATGGCAGACCAGCGCGTAAAGAGAGCCTGCCGCCCCGGCTTGCTCAGGGTACAATTGGGAAATCAAAGGAAACACTATGGGCAAATTCATTGGCTATCGTTGTTCGCTGTGCGGCGCGGAGTACCCTCCCGCCCAATTCACCTACACCTGCCCGCAAGACGGCGGGAACCTGGACGTGGTGCTCGACTACGACGCCATCCGCAACAAATACCAGCCCGAAGACCTCTTCTCCCGGCACGACCCTTCTCTCTGGCGGTATTCTCCGCTCATCCCTGTTCCCGCCCCCCAGGGCGAAGCGACTCCCCTCCACGCTGCCGGCGGGACCGCCGTCTTTCACCTGACCTCCCTCGCCGAAAAGCTCAACCTGCAAAACCTGTGGCTCAAGGACGAATCCCGCAACCCGACGGCTTCCTTCAAAGACCGCGCCTCTGCCATTGTGGTGGCGCGGGCGCGGGAAATCAAAGCCAGGGTTGTGGTCACCGCATCCACAGGTAACGCCGGCGCGGCGCTGGCGGGCATGTCTGCCGCGGTGGGACAGAAAGCCGTCATCTTTGCCCCACGCTCTGCTCCTCAGGCAAAGGTGGCGCAGCTGCTCATTTTCGGCGCGAAGGTCATCCTCGTGGATGGGACGTATGACGACGCCTTCGACCTCACCATCCGCTGTTCCCAGGAATTTGGCTGGTACTGCCGCAACACGGGCTACAATCCCTTCACCGCCGAAGGCAAGAAAACCGCCGCCTTTGAAATTTGGGAATGGTGGAACGGCGTACACCCCGAATTTCACAAACGCATCGGCGAAGGCGTGGACCACAACCCGCTGACGATTTTCGTCTCGGTGGGCGACGGCAACATCATCTCCGGTTTGCACAAAGGCTTCAAAGACCTGGTCAAACTTGGCTGGCTGACGCGCATGCCGCGCCTCATCGGCGTACAGGCAGAAGGCTCCGCCGCCATTGCCAACGCCTTTCACAGCAACACAGAGACCATCACCCCCGTCTCCGCAAAGACGCTTGCCGACTCGATTTCGGTTGACCTGCCGCGCGACGGCGTGCGAGCCCTTCGCGCCGCGAAGGAAACCGGCGGCGTCTACATCACCGTCTCCGACGAAGACATCCTCCACGCCATTGCCGAACTCGGACGCGCCGGCATCTTTGCCGAACCGGCCGGGGCGGCGGCGTATGCCGGTTTGGCGCGGGCGGCAGGCTTGGGCGTGGTCGGAAGCGATGATCCCATCCTCGTGCTGAACACCGGCAGCGGGCTCAAGGATGTCCGCGCGGCAATGCAGGCGGTCGCCGAAGCACCCATCATCGAACCCACACTGGAGGCAGTCAAGAAGTTGCTATGAGCGGGACGAATCAATGGTCGCTGGCGTTTCGTTATACGGCAGGCATCCTGTTGCTTGCCGCCTTTGTGGCATTTGCGTTTTACGCGGGCGAAGCCATCCGCAATTTTGTGATCGCCGGCTTTGTGGCATATCTGCTCGACCCTGCGGTGAACTTTCTCCGCATGAGGTTCAAGATGAAACACGCCGCAGCGGTGAACGCGGTGTTCTTTTCCGCCGTGATTTTGCTGGTGGGCGTGCCGGCGGCAATGACGCCGATTTTTTACGACGAGGCGCGCATCGTCGTGGAAGACCTGCTCGACCTTTCGCGGCAACTGGCTGCCACCCTTTCCCATCCGCTTCAGTTCGGCAGCCTGGTCTTTCATTTGGAAGGCTGGGCGCGCAACCTGGCTGAACTGGAAAACGCCCTCCTCGCACCTCTGCCCGAACAATTCCTTACCCTGCTCGAAACCACTTCGGTGGGCGTGTTATGGTTTCTCGTCATCATGGTCAGCGTGTATCTGCTGCTCATGCACTGGCATGAGATGCGCGAAAGCCTGTTTTCTTTTGCCCTGCCTCCATACCGCGCGGAATTGGACGAACTTTACCGCCGCGTCCGAAATATCTGGATGGCGTACCTGCGCGGTCAAATCGTGCTGATGCTCATTGTGGGCGTTATCTTCACCATTGTCTGGCTCATCATGGGCATCCCCGGCGCGCTCGTGCTTGGCATGGTCGCGGGCTTGTTCACCCTCGTGCCAGATGTCGGTCCGTTCCTGGCGGTGCTTCTGGCGGCAGGCGTGGCGCTGCTCGAAGGCTCCACCTGGATTCCGCTTTCCAACTTTTGGGTGGCGGGCATCGTCGTGGCGGTGTACCTCGTGCTGATCAGCATCAAAAACGTCTTCCTCCGCCCGTTGATCATGGGGCGCAGCGTCCACATGAACGAGGGCGTGGTCTTCATCATCATCATCGTTGCCACCATTCTGGAGGGCATTCTCGGCGCACTGCTGGTCGTGCCGGTATTTGCCTCGCTCGCCATCATCATCCGCTACTTGCGCCGTAAAATTTTGGGACTCCCCGCCTTTGCCGAGGACGACGGTCTGCAATTTGTCGCCCCGCCGGAAAAAATCAACCCGCCCAACCGCGGACGCCTCAAAGCAAGAAAAGCCAAAAGACAATGACCCCGCTTCATCCCTGACCCGGCGCCTGCTCTGCCTCAAAGGAGCGTTTCTCAGCCCGCGCCGGATCCTGCTCAAAAAAACGCCATGACAATCACCTTTTCCATCATTGCCCCCATCTACAACGAAAAAGACAACATTCACGAACTTCACCGCCGCGTCAGCGAGGTGATGAAATCCATGGGACAGCCCTGGGAACTCATCCTCGTGGACGACGGCTCGACCGACGGCTCCACCGAACTCATCCGCGAACTAGCCAAACGCGATGAACACGTCCGCCCGGTCATCTTTGCCCGCAACTTTGGGCATCAAATCGCCATCACCGCCGGCTGGGATTACGCCCGCGGCGACGCCGTCATCGTCATAGACGCCGACCTGCAAGACCCCCCCGAACTCATTCCCGAAATGGTCAAAAAATGGCGGGAAGGCTACGAGGTGGTGTACGCGGTGCGCGCCGAGCGCGAAGGCGAATCCTGGTTCAAACTCTGGACTGCCTCCCTCTTCTACCGCCTCATCGCCCGTATCACCGACGTGAAAATCCCCCTCGACACCGGCGATTTCCGCCTGATGGACCGCAAGGTGGTGAATGTGCTCAAGTCCATGCGCGAGCGGCATCGTTTCCCGCGCGGCATGTCGGCGTGGGTGGGGTTTCGTCAGATTGGCGTGGAATACAAACGCGCTGCCCGCGCCGCCGGCGAGACCAAATATCCCTTCCGCAAGATGTTCCGTCTGGCGCTCAACGCCATTACGAGTTTTTCGTATTTCCCGCTCCAGGTGGCGACCTATTTCGGTTTTCTTTCTGCGGCGATTGCCATTCTTGCCATTCCCGTTGTGGTGTATCTGCGAATGACCGGTTCGCAGGCGTTCTTCGGGCAGGCAACCACCCTCATCGCTGTGCTGTTCCTCGGCGGCGTGCAATTGATTTCGCTGGGCATCCTCGGCGAATACATCGGGCGTCTCTATGATGAAGCCAAAGGCAGACCGCTCTACATCGTGCGCGAGGCGCCGGAGGAGAAGTGAATCAGTGGGAGTGATCGAGCATCGCATAGCGGACGTTCTCCTGCGTCCGCACACAAATGACACATGAGCCGAAGTAATCAGTGATCGGCGGCGGGGCGGAGGAATGCCTTCCATTCGGCGAGGCGCGCGCGTCCCTGCTCCGCAAGCAGCAGCGTCATCCCAAAGGTGATCAGAACGTTGGTGATGAAGAAGAAGACCACTTCCTCCAGCGGCAGGATGCCGAAGAAGAGCACGCCCGTGGTCTGCTCCTTCGAAATGCTCCAGGTGGTGTCGGTCAGGGCGACGATGTCCATCAGCGAGAGGTACGTTCCAGGAACGAGGATGCTCCAGAAGACCAGTTTGCGGTGGTGCCAGAGGATGTCTGCGCCAAAGAGGAGTTGGGGGAGAATCGCAGGCAGCGCCCAGAAGAGGGTGATGCCGAGGTAGGTCCATTTCACCTCGCCGAAGAAGAACAAGTAGGTGAACATCGCCCAGATGAGAATAAGCCCACCGCTGGACAGGTACACAAGTTTTTTGTTGGGCTTGAAGTTTTCCCTCACCCCTTGTCCCTCTCCCGCAGGGAGAGGGGGATTCAGCCGCCGCGCCAAAAACCACCACCACAACCCTGCCAGGAGGGTTTCCACGACGAAGAAGGTGTACTCCTCGATGGGGACGTAGCCGATGACGATGCCCGTCACGAGATCGGGGTTGTAGTACCAGACGCCCGTGGCGACGAGGTAGTTATCCCAAGGGGTGGTGTAGGCGACGGCGAGAAATACATGCACGGCGATGGCGATCCACACTGCTTTGCCGTTGCGGAAGCCGTTGATGCGCCTGCCTTGTTTGTTGTCCCAGAACGTGATGGCGAGGAAGACGAGGATGGGGAGGAAGAGGAAGCGGAGGAGGAAGCCGAAGTAGGTCATGGTAGTCTGATAGCCTCATGGTCTGATAGTCGTATAGAATTGCTCTTGAAAAACCATCACAACCGCGAAGATTTTGTAGCGCGACATTCATGTCGCTTTAGGTTGCGGAATGAATTCCGCGCT
>DAOUBY010000115.1:0-3008 GCA_034432325.1 Anaerolineales bacterium | reverse complement strand
GCTTATTCGAGCAACTCTGCGCCTCGCGAGGCGGGGGTGATGTAGATTTCGGGGTGCAATCCGCTTTGTGTTTCGTAGTGGTAGGCAAGTTGCCGGGCAAACGATTGGGCATGTTCTTTGGCAACCAAATTCACGGTGCAGCCGCCGAACCCCGCCCCGGTGAGACGCGCCCCGTAACAACCCTCCAGCGCTTGGGCAAGGTTCACCATCAGGTTCAGTTCGGGACAAGAGACCTCGTACAAATCGCGCAAACTGACGTGACATTCGTTCATCAGCCTGCCAAAGCTGCCGACATCGCCCGCCTCCAGCAGCGCCTCAGCCTGACTTGTGCGCTCAATCTCCTCCACCACGTGACGCGCCCGCTTCCTCACCTCCGTCGGAAGCTTGTGCGCCAGCCGATTGAATTGCTCCACGCTGACATCCCTCAGCGATTGAATGTTCGGCAAATCCTGTTTGAGCAGGCGCACCGCCTCTTCACACGCGGCGCGGCGTTGGTTGTACTCTCCGCCGGTCAATTTGCGGCGGACGGTGGTATCGGCAATGACGATGGACACATCCTCCGGCAGCGGGATGGGCTTCCATTCGAGCGAACGGCAATCGAGCAGGAGCAATCTGTTCTCCACGCCGCAGGCGGAAGCGAACTGGTCCATGATGCCGCAATTGACGCCGACGTAGCGGTTCTCGGCTTTTTGACCGAGCAGGGCGCGCTGCATGGGCGGCAGAGTCCAGCCGCCGAGGGTTTGCCAGGCGAGCAGGAACGCCATCTCCACCGAAGCGGAGGAACTCAAGCCTGAGCCGCGCGGCACATCGGAGGCAAAGACCGCATTCATGGAGAGGACGGGCAGCCCCTCCTCCATCAGCGCCCACATCACGCCTGCGGGATAGTGCGCCCACTCGGGCAGGGGCGAGGAGTCGGCTTGGGTTTTGGTCGGAATGGAATCGGGGGAGAAAGAGGCTTGCTGGTCGAAGTCCACAGCCGTGAGCGTGGAATGACGCGCAGCCGCTGGGGAGAAGGCGATATAGGTGGCGCGGTCAATTGCGGCAGGCAGGACAAATCCGTCGTTGTAATCCACATGCTCGCCCAGCAGGTTGACACGCCCCGGCGCGCGGACGATATGGGCAGGGATGCCGCCAAAGGTGTCGCGGTAAATGGTCGAGAGTCGGTCAATGAGATGGGAGTTCGTCATGGGCGGCGCGGGCTCTTTACCGATCCAGATACTTCAACCCCGAGCCCGTGTTGAACAACACCACCCGTTCTGCGGGGTCGAGCCATTTTTGCTTCAGCAGTTCCTTGAGCGCTGCCAGCGTTGCCGCGCCCTCCGGCGCTGCAAAAACCCCCTCCAGCCTGCCGAGTTGACGCTGCGCGTCGAGAATCGCCTCATCACTGACCGCCACAGCCGTCCCCCCGCTCGCGCGCAGATCGTTCAGGATGAGCGCGTCGGCAAAACTTTTTGGCACGCGCAAGCCGGAAGCAATGGTGTGCGCGTTCTCCCAAAACTCGCACACCGGCGCATTCGCTTCGAAGGCTTTCACCACCGGCGCACAGCCTTCTGCCTGCACCGCCACCATGCGCGGACGCCTGCCCCGCTTCAGCCAGCCGAGCGCTTCGAGTTCGGCAAATGCCTTCCACATGCCCACCAGCCCCGTCCCTCCGCCGGTGGGGTAGAGGATGACCTCCGGCAATTCCCAGCCAAACTGCTCCGCCAGTTCATACCCCATCACTTTCTTTCCCTCCGTGCGGTACGGCTCCTTGAACGTGGAAACGTCGAACCAGCCTTCGGCGCGCGCCCTTTCAGCGGCTTGCTTTGCCGCATCGCTGATTACCCCCTCCACCAAAATCACCTCCGCCCCCACAATGCGGCATTCTTCCATGTTGGCGCGCGGCGTATCGGCGGGCATGTACACTGCCGCCTGCATGCCGGCGCGCGCCGCATACGCCGCCATGGCGCCGCCGGCATTGCCCGCGGTGGGAATGATCACCCGCTCGACGCCCAACTCCTTTGCCTTCGACACCGCCGCCGCCAGCCCTCTGGCTTTGAACGAACCGGTCGGGTTTGTGCTTTCATCCTTCATAAAAAGATTGTTCAGCCCCAGTTCACGTCCCAGGTTGGAAAGTTTCAACAGGGCAGTATCGCCCTCGCCCAAAAAAATCACGTTCGAGGGGTTCGTCAGCGGGAGCAGTTCATGCCAGCGCCACATCCCTTTTGGGCGGCGTGAAACCTCCTCCCGATCCACCTCGCGGCGCACGCGCTCCACATCGTACACCGCCAGAAGCGGCGCCTGACATTCGCTGCAGAACGTCTGCACCTGCTGATGAGGATACGCCTTGCCGCATTTTGAGCATTGCAAATGAGAGAGATACGAATAGGTCATGGATTCGCCTCCGGAGTTTGCCCCCGAGTTTAACACACCCCGCACCTTCGCGCTTCTCACCCGACCTTGAACCTGCCCAGCCGTCCCAAGCCGCCGCTCCCCGAAAACTTTTTCCTGCGCATGGCGGGTGGTCTCTTTCGCCGATGGACACGTTCTCTAAGAGAGTGTTTTGAAATTCATGTTCCAACCACAGATGAACACAGATAAATTGGATTTACAAAGTAATTTCAGTAGATCACGAAAACCGCTGCGTAACTTGCGCTCTCTAGCGCAAATTCGGCGGTAGAGACCGCCAAATACGCGCTTTCGTGAAGTACTGAATTTCATCTCGTTTTTCTTCAGAATCAGTGTTCATTCGTGTTCATCTGCGATCAATCCACATTTATAAAACACTCTCTTACGCTCCTCGCGCAGACGACAGACAGTTTCCTGATGTACGGTGGAAAAATCCAATCCACAGATGTCCGCGTTGCCGTCATTCATTCAAAAGGTTGTGCAGCATATCATCCCATGCAGGGATTTCCACATCGAACGTTCGTTGAAACAATTCGTTGCTCAAAACAGTGTAGGCGGGGCGAGGAGCTCCTGTTTGAGCAATGCCGTCCACCGGCACAATCCTGACATCCAGGTTCATC
>DAOUBY010000114.1:0-3194 GCA_034432325.1 Anaerolineales bacterium | reverse complement strand
TTCAGAATCTTGAAATTTGATGCAAGATGATTTAAAAAACTTCGTGGTATTTGTGTTCTTCGTGGTAAGAAAAGGTTTTTTCAGTGCAGTCACAAATTAATCTGGCAATAGCGTACCGCGAGATTTATCTCGCCCTTCTGTGCGCCTCCAAAATATAAGGTGCGACATGAATGTCGCGGTACAAAAACCTATATCTGGATTGCTAGAATAATTTGGAAAAGTGCAACAAGCCGCAGCGCAAACAGCAACGCGAATGTCGCAGCAAAATCTTCGCGATGACGATAGATTTTCGAGAACAATCCTACAGTATGTGATTTTTTCGCAGCGCACGTCCTAGACCTGCGCTGCGATTTCCTCCAGCGGCTTCAAAAGTTTTTCCTTCGGTTCCTCATCTGCATATCCCAAAAAAAACATCGCCTGCGGCTCCCATGTTTCGGGCAGGTTCAACGCTTCCCGCGTTTCTTGCTGGGCATAGAGGCTCCAGCAAATCCAGTTGCCGCCCAAACCTTCGGCGTGCGCCGCGAGCAGGAGATACGTTGCGCACGCCGCAACCGATTGGATGGACATGATCGTATCCTGCGGCTTGCCCTCGCGAACGGCGGTCACGTCGCGGCAGAGCAGGATGAGGACGGGCGCTTCTTTCAGACGTTTGACCGAACGCGCCACCCGCGCTTCGATCTCCGCTGACGCCGCGCCTTCGGCGGTCATGTCGCGGCGCATGGCGGAAGTCAGGGCTCGACCGAGTCGCTCGCGGGCGGACGCCTCGTTTACGATACCGAATCGCCAGGGCTGAAGGTTGTGGGCGGAGGGGGCAAAGGCTGCAGTGTGGAGAATGTTCCAGATGACCGACTCAGGCACCGGGTCCGGTTTGAAGCGGCGGATCGAGCGGCGGGTCTGCAAAAAGGCGTGCAGGTCAGTGCGGGTCGAAGTGAAGCGGTCTGATTTTGTAGATGATGCGCTTTTGTCCGGGACGGTAGGTCCAGGGTTTGTTGTCGTATTTGAGGGAGAGTTGATTGATGTGTTCATCAGCGCCTTCTCGGGTGAATTCTGCCGCCTCGCCGCGAATTTGCAGGTAGCGGTAGGGGTCGGCGGGGTCTTGGATGACCATTGCCACTTGGGGGCGGGCTTTCATGTTGCGGTCTTTGGTGCGCCCTTCGTTGGTGTTGATGAGGATGTATTCGCCGTCGGTGTTGAACCAGACGGGCGTGACCTGCGGTGAGCCGTCGGGCATGATGGTGGCAAGGTAGAGATAGGCTTTGGTTTCGTCTTTGAGAAGGTCGAGGTATTGTTCGGGGAAGTTCATGGTTTTATCAGGCGGTTATTCGAAAATCATTGGAAGCGCAGGACACGTTCTCTAACGTGTCCGTCGGAGTAAGAGAATGTTTTGAAATTCCTGTTCTAACTACAGATGAACGCCGATAAATTGGATTTACAAGGTAATTTCATCGCGTTTTTCATCAGAATTCAGTATTCATCCGTGTTCATCTGCGGTAAGTCACGATTTCTAAGGGAATGCCGAGTGCGCGCAATTAGCGGAACATGTCCTGTTCCTTCGGGCGCAGGAGTTCCTTCAGCGAGCCTTCGCGCAGGGGGTACGGAAACCCGCGCACGTGGACGACGGGCGTGCCTTCGGCGGCTTGCCCCATCACGAGCGATGCGGCGGCGGCGAGTTCATCGGCGGCGCCGACGATGGTGATTTTCAACTCGTAATCGAACAAATCCTTCCAGCCGCGTTCGTCCACCACAGCGGGAACGCCGCTCAAGCCGATGCACACGCCCACTGTGCCGATGCGCCAGGCGCGTCCGTGAGAATCGATGATCATGACGCCGATTTTCTTTCCCGTTGCGGTTTCGATTTTTTCACGGATCAGGCGGGACGAGGCGTCGGGGTCAAGGGGGAGGAGCAGAACCCACTCTTCGCCCCCCTCCCCCAATGTTGAGGGAGGGGAGGCAGGGGTGGGAGGGGGCGCCACATTCGAGTGGTCAATCCCTGCGTTGGCGCAGACGAATCCCAGGCGGTGTTCGACGATGATGGCACCGGGACGCGTGCGCAGGATTTCGCTGCTTTCCTGCAAAACGAGTTCGAGGAAGCGCGGGTCTTTTTGGGTTTGTTCCGCCAGTTGGAGGGCGCGGGGAGACGGCGCGACGGTTGCCAGGTTGACCATGCGCCCTTCGGCTTTGCTGACGATCTTTTGCGCCAGGACGAGGATGTCGCCGTCCTGCAGTTCGATGCCCGTCTCGGACAATGAGCGGACAATAATATCCGCCAGGTCGTCGCCGTGGCGGATGAGGGGAATGTGGATGAGGGGGGTAAGGGTGAGTGACATTGGTATGGCGGTAATTGGTAAGTGGTAATGACCACTTACCAATTACTTTTATGAACTCCGGTGATCTTGATACCCGCATGGGTGGAGCCGTATTGTTTGTTGATGTTGATCAGCACGCTGGTCAACCCCTCCACGACGACGGAGTTTTCGATGGGACCGGCGTCCCAGCCGGTCAGCCCGGCGGCTTGGACGAGTTTGATGGTTTCGGCGCGGGCTTCCTTGCTCGAGCCGGTGACCAGCACGTCGCATTCCACTTCTTCGTCCGTCATCAGGTGTTCGTGAGAGATGTTCTGGAATGCGGCAGCCACCTGCGCATCCTCGCCGAGGATTTGCTTTGCCTCCTGCGCCGCAGACCCGGCGGGCGGCATTTGCACCTTTGTCACTTTGGGCGGTACGAGCGGAACGGTGACGTCAATCAGCAGTTTGCCTTTGAGCGCGTCCTTTACGCTTTCGAGCGTGTCGCGGTGGGCGGCGTAAGGCACGGTCAGCACAACGATGTCCGCCTGTTGGGCGGCTTCGAGGTTCGATGCGCCGACGACGGAGGATGACCCCTCCAGTTGTTCGATGATTTCGGATGCGGCAGTGACGGCTTTTTCGGGCGTGCGCGAGCCGATGATGACCTTGTATCCTGCCTTTGCCCAACGGTAGGCAAGTCCTTTGCCTTCCTTGCCGGTGCCGCCAAGGACGGCGATGGTCAACAGCAATGGCGCTTTTTCTTCCATGAATACTCCTGTTGGCTTTGTTGCAGCGGACGTTAGAGAACGTCCGCTGCGCGGTTGATTGGGTTGGAACGTCCGCTGCGCGGTTGATTGGGTTGGAACGTCCGCTGCGCGGTTGATTGGGTTGGAACGTCCGCTGCGCGGTTAG
>DAOUBY010000113.1:0-5325 GCA_034432325.1 Anaerolineales bacterium | reverse complement strand
CCTTTGCTCTTCAACAACTCCACGATCTTCGCCGCCACTTCCTTCGGCGAGCCTTCGATCATCTCGGCGTGACCCGTCGCCACAGGCGGCGCCATCTTCTTGAAGGTTAAACCTGAAGACGCCTCGCCCGACGGCGCGACCTTTTCCACCGTCGCCGTCTGCGCCATCTGGCGGACTTTGCTCACGGGCGCGTAGCGCGGCGGCTTTGGCGCGGACTGCACGCCCGCCACGAACGGCAGCGTCACAGCGTATTTCATCCCCACCCCGCCAGGGAATTCCTTCGAGACCGTCGCCGTCCCGTTCGAGACCTCGATCGCGCTCGTCCCGCCGATGTAGGGCATATCGAGATACGCCGCAATCATCGGACCGATTTGCCCGTCAAGGTCGTTGGACGCCTGCACGCCCGCGAAGACCAAATCGGGCGACATGCCCCTGATGGCTTCCGCCAGCCATTTGGCTTGCATGTGCGAATCGGCGGCGGGGTCGTCAGCGGTGATCTTGACGGCTTTGTCCGCGCCCTTTGCCAGGGCGAGATGAAGCGCGTTGTCCAACTCTCCGATCAAATCCACGCCGATCACGGTCACCGTCCCGCCGACGGCTTCCTTGATCAAAACGGCTTGCTCGATGGAATGCTCGTCCCATTCGTTGAGGACGAAATCCACCGAGTCGAAATCCACGTTATTGCCTTTGACGGGCAGGTCATCGGCAATGCTGGGGATGTGTTTGATGGCGACTACAATGTTCATCTATTCTTTCTCCTTGTTTTTCTGATTGACGCTCATTCTCAAAAGTGCTAGAATAACTGCGAGCGGTATCGTAACGCCTGGTGACTTCGGTCACTCGTAGAGTGTCCTAGCCGTTCCTGAAATGGAACGGGACCCAACCAGACTGAAATCAGAGCCCAGGGTGAGCCGCTCCCGCAAAATCCCTTGCAAAAGGGATTTTCGTTTTAATCATCCAACAATTCCTTTCCATTTGCAACATCTTCGATAACAACCTTTGAAGCGATAATGTCGTAAAAACGCGGGTCGTCACGCTCGTATTTCTGAAAGAACGCCCAGGCGATTGCGTCCGCGGCTTGCAATTCTTTCCGCGATGACGAATTTTCCTGCGAGATCAACACCATTTGCGGAAGATCGGCAATCTCTTCGCGGATAACCTTTTCCAACAGGCGGCGTAAACGTTCGTTGGTATAACGTTTATCGAGACAAATCTCCACACGCGGCGATCGTTCGACAAGACGGCGAACTGCCCGCGCCGTCACGCGCCGATAGATTTCTTCCACATGCTTCGGCTCGCGTCGGATCGTTCGCTGGTCTAAAACAACTGCGATGATCGTAAAATCTTCCTCCGCCAACGCTTGAAGCAGTCGGATAATGGCGGCTTCTTCAAAATCTGCGGCTTTGATCTCGCCCGAAGCGATTTTCGCGCCATATTTCTTCACAGCCCTGCGGATGGTCAACTCCAACATGCGGGGCTTGCTTACGCTCAAAACGACAACGATCAGAAAGCGCGTTCCCGCCTTCGTGCCGACGGTTCCCGATTCATCAATGAAGGCGTAAACGCTTTCGATTTCCATAAGTTCGACGTTAGAGAACGTCTCCTACGCTTGCTCGCCTCTCATGGATTTATCCAACAACTCCAAAATATCCAGCACGCCCACATGCTCGTTGCCCGTGGACTTGACCGCGTCCTCGAAGCGCGAGACCTCGAAGGGGCAGGCAACTGCCAGCACGTCCGCGCCTGTGGAGGCGGCTTCCATGGCGCGTTTTTCGGAGAGGCGCATGGTGGTGTGTTTGGCAGTGAAGGAGTCCATCCACATGCCGCCGCCCCCGCCGCCGCAGCAGTAACCGTTCTCGCGGCTGCGCTGCATTTCAACCAATTCCACGCCAGGGATGGCTTGCAGCAGTTTGCGCGGCGCTTCGTACTCGCCGTTGTGCCGTCCAAGATAGCAGGGGTCGTGATAGGTGATCTTCTTGTTGACGGGATGTTTGAGCAGCGGCTTGAGTTGGTCAAGGTGGCGCGCCAGGAAGGTGGTGTAGTGAACGACGGGGCGCTCGAAGCCGTACTTCGGGTACACGTTCTTGAACGCATTCAATTCATGCGGACCCGTGACCACCATCTCCTTCCACTCGTACTTGTTGAAGGTTTCGATGTTGTACTCTGCCATCATTTCGAAGAGACCCTTCTCGCCAGCCAGCCGTTGGGAGTCGGCGTCGTCTTTTTCTTCCTTGCCGAGGATGGCGAAGTCAATGCCGAGCGCAGTGAAGATGCGCGCCGCCGCCGAAGCCGCGTCAATGCCGCGCGGATGGTAGGACGGGTACGACCCAACATACCAAAGCACATCCACAGGACGCCCCAGGTCTTTGATGATGGGAACAGGCACGCCTGCGTTTTGAATCCACGCGTCGCGTTTGCGCTGAGGCTGACCGAGCGGATTGCCGCTCTTGGCTGTGTTCTCGAATGCTTGCTGTAACTCCGCAGGGACGAACTTGCCGTCCAAGATCGCCTGCTCGCGCGCAGCGGGCATGATCTTGACCATGTTCACTTCTTTGGGGCAAACCCGCAGGCAGTTGGCGCAGGTGGTGCAAAGCCACAGTTCGGGCGCTTCGGTCAGGTCGAGACCTGTTTGGGCGTAGCGGTACAACTTGCGCGGACCGTAATTCCCGACCACATCCACAGGGCATACGGCGACGCACTTGGCGCACTGATAACAATTCGCAAAGGATTCCGCGTTGGGGATGGAGGCGATCTTCTCGATCAGTTCGGGCGTGTACTCGGTAATGACCCGCTGTTCGAACATGCGGTTCCAATGACCCGAAACGTCCACCCCGTCCACGACGATGTTGTCTTTTTCGATTGCAATTGCTTTTTCGTATTTCTGTGCCATGAAGGATGGTCTCCTGTTTAATCTCGGCGTAGTCGGCGTTCTCTTACGCCGACAGGGACGTTACACCTGCCCTGGCGGGCGGTGCCAGGGGAGAACGTCCCCTACGCGGCAATACCGCTCTTCCTCAACCCCAACAACCGCCTTGCCATGTTCGGCAGCGTGGGCAGCAACCCGTTGAACTCGCGGCTCAAGCGCCAACTGGTTGTGCCGTACAGATACACGCTGTAGGCGCAAGCCAGAAAGGCGCTGTTCGCAAACGGAGCGCGCTTGGGGTCGCTGGTCAACTCGTCGGTGAACAAGCCCGTCCCTTCGCCGAACTTCACGCTCATCGCCGTCACCGCGCCCACGCGAACGTAGCCGTCGGCGAGATTGTCCGCCTGCAGGTTGTGGACGCTCCCCGCCAGCAGCGGCAGAATGCCCGTGCCGACGGTCGGATCCCACAGCCAGCGGGTCCACAGCCAGTGCTGGGAGGGGAGGGCGTTGTGTAAAAGTCCAGTGGCGAGTTCGAGGGCGAGGCGGGTATCGAGCGCGTTCAACTTTTCCACGAAGACAGCCACCCGCACGGAGGCAGGCGCGCCGCCATGCAGCAATTGCTCGAAGAGTGAGTAATCGCCTTGGGCGAAGTAATTGGTGATTGTTCTGGCATTCGCCTTCGTGTGCGTGACCGCCGAAGCGATGTCGGCGAAGGAGGAGGCAAATTGGGCGGAAGCAGGCTCAAGGTCAAGAAAGAGGCGGGTGTGACGTTCCGCCAATTCATCCGCAATGGCAATCACATCCTCGGGCGCAACCTGCGCGAGCGCTTCCTGCAAATTCGCTTGCAGTTCAGGGTCGTCGGGACCCGTCTTTTGTTTGATGATGTGACTCTGTCGCTGCATGGTATCTATTCGTTGTGCGTACTCGGCGTTCTCTAACGCCGAAGGTGGACGCTAGAGAGCGTCCGCTACGCCCTCACCAACGCCACCGCCCGCGCCGCCGCCAACCCCGCCATCGAAATCGAATCGTTCAAATCCGCAGGACCCGCCGCCGCGCCCGCGACGAAAATGCCAGGCGCCGACGTGGCGACCGTATCGAGACCGCCTTCGCCGCCCGCTTCGATGAAGCCGTATTTGTTTTGCTTCACGCCCAACAGTTGCGCGATGGCGCGCGTGCCTGCGCTCGGCTCCATGCCCACCGAAAGCACGACCATATCCATCGTCACTTCCATCGGGCGCGACATTGTGGTGTCTTCGCCGCGAATGAGCAGTTGGTCGCCTTTTCTCAACACTTCGCTGATGACGCCTTTGACGTAATTGACCTTGTGCTGTTCCTGCGCCTTCCAGTAAATTTCGTTTTCCCAGTAACCGTACATGCGCATGTCAATATAGAAAATCATCACCTTGCTGTCGGGCAGCTGCTCGCGCAGTTCAATCGCCTGTTTGCTGGCAATGCCGCAGCAAACCTTCGAGCAATATTCATTTCCAATCTGGCGGTCGCGCGAACCGACGCATTGAATGAACGCAATCTTCTTCGGCGGCTGTCCGTTCGACGGGCGCACGACGTTGTGTTCCTTCAACATCTTCTCCAAATCGGTCAGCGTGATGACATCGGGGAACGAATAGTAGTTGTAGTATTGTGTGGCGCGTCCTGGATCAAAATGCTGGAAGCCCGTGGCGATGATGATCGAGCTGACGTTGAGGGATTCGGCTACGCCGCCCGCTTCTATCTGGACCTCGAAGTTGCCAGCGCTCCCAGACATTCCCTTCACTTCGGCTTGATACTTCACCTGCACGTTCGGGTGACTCGTGACCGCAGACGCCAACTCCGCCATCGCTTCGGATGCGTCGCGCCAGTGATGGGTGAGTTTGGCGTAGTTCTCGCGGTCGGGCGTGCCGCCGAGACGTTCGCGCTTTTCGAGCAGGATGACCTCCCCGCCGAGTTCCGCCGCAGATCGCGCCGCTTCCAGCCCCGCTGGTCCGCCGCCGATGACTAACACTTTGTTGGATGACATGAATGTTCCTCCGAAAAATTTTCCTTTGCGTAGTGGACGCTCTCTAGCGTCCACCTTCGGCGTTAGAGAACGCCGATTACGCATACACCACAGGCTTGTCCGCATCTTCCCAGGTAATCCCAGATTTTGTTCCCGCGCGGATTGCGTCAAGGTCGCCCTGGAATTCGTCCCAGTATTTCTGCCAGTCAATGCCGAGCTTTTCCAAAAACGGACGCCAGTCCGTGGAGTGCCAGTGGAACTGCACCACGCGGAAGGGATGCGCGCCCATCGCCAGCGCCGCCACCTGCGCGTCGGACAGGACGGGGATGCCCACTTTGCGGTCGTGCGCTTTCGCGGCGAATTGACTCTTGTCCAGCGTGGTCACACAGCCTGTGTCGTGAGTCACGGTCAGGTCGGGGTTGACTTCGTTCTTCATCGTCTCGATTTTGCGAAGCACGGCAAACGAGCG
>DAOUBY010000112.1:0-4384 GCA_034432325.1 Anaerolineales bacterium | reverse complement strand
CTCCAACCACCAATTACCATTTACCAGTTACCATCATCTTAACTCCGCTCCACTGTAACCCAGTATCTGCCTCGCCACCACGAGGCGGTTGATCTGCCCCGTGCCTTCGTAGATGTCGGTGATTTTCGCGTCGCGGAACCACTTCTCGGCGAGGAATTCGCGGCTGTAGCCGAGCGGACCCAAAATCTCGACCACCTTCTGCGTGATCTTCGTCCCCACATCCCCCGCCTTGACCTTGCTCATCGAAGACTCGAGCGCGTTCGGCTTCTTGTTGTCCGCCATCCACACCGCCTTGATAACCATCAGCCACGCGCTCTTGAGCATGATCTCCATGTCAATCACGTCGCGTTCGACGGCGGTCAGTTTCTGACGCGGCAGCCCGTAACGGATTTGGACTCCGTTCTCGGCAAGTTTCTCTTTCAGGAATTCGAGAGCGGCTCGCGCCACGCCCAAGCCTGATGCCGCCACGAGCGGTCTGGTCGCGTCGAAGGTCGCCATCGCGCCCTTGAAGCCCGTCGTGGTCTTCTCCACCGTCGGCGAGCCGAGGATGTGATCGAACGGCACGCGCACATCCACCAGAGAGATCGCCGCCGTATCGCTGACGCGGATGCCGAGTTTATGTTCCAACTTCGTCACCCGCACGCCAGGCGTCCCCGCCTCGACGACGAAGGCGCGCATCCCTGCCCGCCCTGCGCTGGGGTCAATGCTCGCCCAGACGACGATGAAGCCTCTGCCCAGTTTTTCATATTCGGTCAGCGACTTATCCCCCGCCGTGACGAAAATCTTCTCGCCGTTGATGACCCACTCTTTGGTCTTCTCGTCCAGCACGGCGCGCGTGCGGATCGAGGCGGTATCCGAGCCTGCGCCCGCTTCGGTCATGCACATGGCGGCGAAGGTCGGTTTTTCGCCTGCAAAACGCGAAAGGAATTTCGCCCGCTGTTCGGGAGTCCCCGCCGCCTGCACCGCCGCCGCGCCCAGCCCGCCGCCAGGCGTGACAAGGTAAAAGCCCACGTCGCCCCAGGCAAGCGCCTCGATCTGCGCCGCCAGCGATTGATAGGCGATGGACGGTCTTTTTTCTTTCTGTTCTTCGCCTTCGTGACCGTTGCCCTTTTCCCGCGGAGCAAGCGACCCCGCCCCCATCGCTTTCATGGCGGTGTGCATGAACTCGATGTAATCCCAGGGAATCTCGTGCTCGTGTTCGTCGAAGTAGCGCGACTTCGAGCGCATCATCTCTTCGGCGACGGTCTTCAACACAAACTGCGTTTGCACAATTGGTTTGGGTGTTTCAAATTCGATAGGCATGGTTTACTCCTTCAATTACCACACTTACCAATTACTATTTACTCTTTGCGTAATTTGGTAACTGGTAATTGGTAACTGGTAATTGGTAATTACACTATGGCTAATCCAGTAAACATCGCGAACCCGCGTCCATTCCGCATCCACATCTCGACGGGATGTTCGCGGATGTAGCCGTGACCGCCCAAAATCTGCACGGCGCGGTCAGTGACCATCATCGCCATGTCCACTGCGCCCATGTAGGCAAGGTATGCCTCGGTGAGGGCGTCTTCCTTGCCTGCGTCGAGTTTCCAGGCGGCTTCCCAGGTGAGCAGGCGGCTGGCTTCGATCTCGGTGCGCATTTCAGCGAGCATGAAGGCGATGGCTTGTTTCTGGGCGATCTTCACGCCGAAGGCTTCGCGCTCCTTGGCGTAGTTCTTGCTGTACTCGAAGGCGGCATTCGCCACTCCCACCGCGGCTGAAGCGGCGGCAAGGCGCATCGAAGCAAGGACAGGCTCAAAGTCCATGCCCGAAGCGCCGCCCAAACGATTCGCCGCGGGGACTTTGACGTTGTCCAATTTGACGCGGTACATCGGCAGAGCGTTGAGGCTCATCAGTTTTTCGCGCTCGTCCGAGATGGTCAATCCCGCCGCATCTTTCGGGACGATGAAGCCCTGCGTCACGCCATCGAGATTGGCATACACGAGGAGCGCCTGTGCATCTTTGGCAAACGGGACGAACGCTTTCTCGCCGCTGATGAGGTAGGCATCGCCTTCGAGGGCGGCGGTGGTCTTGAGCGCAAGCGGGTCGAAGTCGAAGGCATATTCGATGAGCGCGGCGGTGTACGGAGCCCAGTCGCCTTCGATGACCTTCGGCAGATATTCCTGCTTCTGCTCTTCGGCGCCAGCCAGCAGAATGGGCATGGCAAACAGGCTGGGCGTCATCACCGCCAGCGTGCCAGCCAGGTCGCCGAACGCCATTTCTTCGATGGCAAGCACGCCTGTGACCGCGCTGCGTTCGCCGAAGCCGCCGTAGGCTTCGGGGATGGAGGCTTGCAGGATGCCGAGTTCCCAGCCTTTGCTGACGAGTTTCTTCGGCAATTCCCCGCCCTCCTCCGCATCGCGCGCGGCGGGACGCAGGTCATTGG
This sequence comes from Anaerolineales bacterium, assembly GCA_034432325.1. GTDB lineage: Bacteria > Chloroflexota > Anaerolineae > Anaerolineales > Villigracilaceae > Defluviilinea. The sequence continues at coordinate 1,959 of DAOUBY010000112.1, read as the reverse complement.
CGGCGTACTTCCTCACTGCGTCAATCAGCATTTGTTGTTCTTCAGTTGGGTCAAATGAGTACATAACTTTTCTCCTTTGGAAGAATCTCGCTTTCGGAGACTTCCCGCAATCTTCGGTAGCGGGCAGGTCCTCCCTGCTCCACTTCTTCGAAGTTCGTGACTTCGATCATGCCGTGCTCGTAGAGATATTCGATGTAAGCGCCCGTCTTTTCGATGACCAGCAGTTGGTTGTACCCGCCCATTTCGCCATATACGGCGCGGCATACTTCGGCAATCGTCAGCGGTTCGGCAAGCGCATGCAGGGCGCGGCTCATGCGGCGGATGAGGTTTTGCCGCGTGGCTTCCACCTTGGCGGGCAAATCGGTGATGACGTCGTTGTGACCGTTCAGGATCAGGCGCGCGCCGTCTGCCCATTGCTGCAGGCGGGTCAGCGAGGCGAGGTAGTGATCCACGCCGCCAAAGGGATTGATGGACTCGGGGGCGAGGTGCGGCGTGACGCCTTCCACGACCATGTCGCCGCAGAAGACGACATCCTCCACCCGCATCGCCACGTGACCCGGACAATGCCCCGGCAAATGAAGCATTTCCAACGCTCCAACCTGCATTCCTTGCGCCTCGTAGGTAAAGTCCACGGGGACGGAACGGTAGAGGGCTTTGGTGAAGCGGTAAATGCCGAGGAGTGTATCAACTTCTTCTTTGGAGAGTCCGCTTTCGGCGAGGAAGGAGGCGAGGCGGCGGGAGATGAGGGCGAGCCGCGCGTCGTGATGCGCCACGACCTGTACATCCAGTTCGTGACATCCGATTTTGGCGCCGCTCAGGGGGCGGAGTTTGGCGAGTCCGCCGTAATGGTCAATGTGCGCGTGGGTAAGAAGGATGTGGGTGAGGTCGGACGGCTTTAATCCCGCCTGCTGCAAGCCGTTGAGTAAATCGTCGTGCGAGGGTTCGGTGCCGGAGCCGCTGTCAATGAGAATGTTCTGCCCGTTTGCAGAAACAACGTACACGCACGCCCAAAACTTTGGGAACGCCTGAACCGGCAGGCGGTGGATTTTTGCCCCGCCAGACGTTTCGAATACGGCGTAGTTGACCTGGGTCATTTCAGCAATCCATTCAAGAGCAGGCTGGAATAGTCATCGGCAATTTGCTGGATGGTTTTTTCGCCGTCGCTGCGATACCAGGTGATCGTCCAGTTCATCAAGCCAAGCAGGGCGCGCGCCGTCAGGGGGATGTCGTCGCAGCGGAAGATGTCTTCATGAACGCCCTGCTCGAGGACGCTGCGCCACAATTGCTCGAATTTGTCGCGGTTGGGAACGTGACGGGCATGCTGACGGCGCTCGAGGGCGCGATGCTCAAAGAGGAGGACTGCGGCGAGGTCGAGGTTTTCGTCGAGGATTTGCAGGTATTCGGCAATCATGCGGCGCAGTTTCTGGTCAGCCGGGAGTTCCTGCGCGGCGATGGCAGAAATCCGCTCGGTGAGCAGTTTGAGAGCCTGGTCGAGGAGTTCGAGCAGAATTTCCTGCTTGGACGAAACATGATGGTACAGGCTTGCCTTTTGCAGATGCACGGCTTCGGCAATATCGCTCATGGATGCGCCGTGAAAGCCCTTCTGGCGAAAGACCTGCGCGGCGGCTTCGAGGATGTCTTCGCGAGTCATATGTTCCCTACCGAACGGTCGGTTTGCAGCATGATAACGGAGAAGATGAGGAATGTCAAGGAATTCCTTCGCCATTGGCATGGCTTTCTCAAAGTCTGGTTTCGGGCTAAAAAACAAACAGGATAGACAGGATTTCAGGATAAGCCGCGCGCAAAACAGAGCGAAAACATCCTGTTTATCCCGTCTATCCTGTTAAACAAAGCTGCGCAAGCGATAATGAGAAAACCCTCGTCTTGTAACCATTTTCGCTTGTGAAGGTCTAGCATTGAGACTATAATCTGACAGTTTTTATCCAAAAATAATCGCCA
>DAOUBY010000111.1:0-18588 GCA_034432325.1 Anaerolineales bacterium | reverse complement strand
GAATTGCTCTTGAAAAACTATCACAACCGCGAAGATTTTGTGGCGCGACATTCATGTCGCTTTAGGTTGCGGAATGAATTCCGCGCTACGGGCTTAATCAGGAAGTTAATGCGTAGGATGCGCTCTCTTGCGCATCCGCCGCTGGCGTTCGAAAACGCCAAGGACATGCAGGAATTTCCAACAAACGTCAAGCGGTTGAAGGTTTTTGAGTTACGAAAGGAGAGCGTCATGTACGATCTGATCATCATCGGCGGCGGACCGGCGGGTCTGACAGCCGCCGTGTACGCCATCCGCAAACGCCTGAACGTCCTGCTCATCTCAAAAGACCTGGGCGGCAAGACCAACTTCCGCCTTGCCCTGCCGTGGATCGAAGACTATCAGGTCATCCGCGGCTTGGAAATCGTCAACAAGTTCCGCAACGAGCTGGAATACCTCGACTTTGCCCGTCATATCGAAACGGTGGATAAGGTCGAGAAAAAGGACGGGCATTTCGTCGTCAAGACAAGAGGCGGCGCGGAATTGGAGGCGAAAGCGGTCATCCTTGCCACGGGAGCGCGTCAGGTGCGCATGGACGTGCCGGGCGAAAGGGAATTCACCATGCGCGGCTTGTGCTACTCCGCCCTGTCCTACGCGCCGCTGTTCATTGACAAATCGGTGGTGGTCATCGGCGATCAGGACCTGGCACTGCGCTCCGCCGGGGAACTTGCCACCGTCGCCCGCAGTGTGACCATGGTCTGCGCCAATGACAAGTTGCTCGAAACCCCGCTGGGTCACAAACTTCAGCAGGCGGGCAACGTGAACATCCTGAAGGACTGCGAAATCGTCGAAGTCAAAGGCGATGAATATGCCCGCAAACTGGTGCTGAAGGACAGGAACGGCGAACTCAAGGAATTCGAAGCCGACGGCATGTTCGTGGAAAAAGCGCTCACCCCCAACACCGACATGGTCAAGGGACTCGTCGAACTCGACGCACAGGGACGCGTGATTGTGGACAACGCCTGCCGCACCAATGTCCCCGGTCTGTTTGCGGCGGGCGATGTGACGAACAACTACGCCGAGCAGGTGCTGATTGCCGTCGGAGAAGGCGCCAAAGCCGCCCTCAGCGCCTACGAATACCTGTTGCCCCAACTCTAATTTTGTGTAAACGTACCGCGAGATTAATCTCGCGGTACGAATCACATAAAGCAGCGCACTCGAACAAAAACAGCGGGACAGACTTTACCTGTCCCGCTGCACATCAGCCCTTCAGCAACTCTTCCGCCGCGGGCGCTTCCTCTTCCGCTTTGGCGAGCGGCGGCAATTCCAAAATCGAATTCAAGCCGAAATGCTGAAGGAATTCCGGCGTGGTCGAATACAGGATTGGGCGTCCGGGTCCGTCGGCGCGCCCCGATTCGAGAATCAACCCCTTGTTCAACAGACTCTTCAACATGCTGTCGCTGTTCACGCCGCGGATGGCGTCAATCTGCGGGCGGGTGACGGGCTGCTGGTAGGCAATGATCGCCAGCGTCTCCAGCGCGGCGCGGCTGAGGTGACTGGTCGCTTCGAGACCGAGGAAACGTTCGATGAGTTCGGCAAGTTGCGGCGCAGTGGTCAATTGCACGCGCCCGGCGTGTCGCTGCAGGCGCAAGCCGCGGGTCTGGAGCGAAGCGTCCAGTTCGTTGAGTCCGCGTTCGACGACCGAGGGAGCCACATCCAGCGCCGCCGCCAGTTGCGCCGTGCTTACCGGTTCCGCCGCCACGAACAAAATTGCCTCCAGTTTCACAGCCAATGGCAAATCAGTTTCAGAAGTCTGACCGTCGTTTTGTTCAAAGTCGCTCATGCTATAATTGCTCCGCTTAAAACTTTACATTCGAGAGGACTTACGCATCATCAACGTTCTCTAACGTTGATGATCCAGTCTGCGCGTTAGAGAACGCGCTCTACGCAGGGTTTTGCGTAAGTCCTGATTGGATTGAAAATGAAACAAAAATTACTGTTATCTCTTGCCGTTCTTGCGCTCGCTTCCCTTGCCTGCACCGTCAGCGTTGGCGGTCCCGATTACTCAGACCGCCCCGTCATCCCCGTCTCGAACGAGGCGGCGGATAGTTTGAAGGACGAAATTCGCCGCGCCCTCGAAGCCGGCGCCGTCAGCGGCGAAGTCACCATTCAAATCACCGAAACCCAAATCACCTCCGTGCTGGCACAGCGCCTGCAAAGCGACGCAAACCTGCAGCAGGACAAAAAACCGCTCCTCACCGACCCGCAAGTGTACCTGCGCGACGGGCAGATGCAAATCTTCGGCAAGACCCAGCAGGGCATCTTCACCGCCAACATCGGCATCATCGTGTCGGTGGGCGTGGACGAAAACGCCAAACCCAAAATCGAAATCGTCTCCGCCGACTTCGGTCCCCTCCCCGCCCCTGAAGGACTCACCGCCGCCCTTTCCGCCATGATCGAGGAAGCCTACACCGGCGCGGTGGGACCCGTCGCCACGGGCTTGCGCATTCAAACCATCACCATTGCCGACGGCATCATGACCGTCACCGGGCGCATTCGATAGCGCACGGATTATACCCCAGACGAAATGCGCCGCTTCCCCCTCCGCCGAAGCCTGATCCTGCTCTTCCTGGCGTTCCTCCCGCTGACAGCCTGCCGCTCCCCCCAACTCACCGGCGAAGACATCACCATCCGCCTCACCGCCGACGGCGCAACGCAAACCCTCACCCTGCCGGCAGGCAGCACCGTTTCGCAGGCATTACAGGCGGCGGGACTCGTAATCGGGAATCTCGACAAGGCAGAACCGCCGCTCTACACCGTGCTCAAAAACGGCGACTCCGTCACCCTCACCCGCGTGGAAGAGCGCTTCGAAACCGAGGAGCAGATCATCCCGTTCGAGCGGCAGATCGTCCGCAACGAATCCCTCCCCGAAGGCGAAACCCGCCTGGTTCAGGCCGGCGCGAACGGCTCGCAGGAACTTACCTACCGCATCGTTCTGGAAAACGGCGAAGAAATCAGCCGTTCCATCGTCAAGTCGGTGGTGCTGAAGGAAAGCGTACCGGAGATCGTCATGGTGGGAGCGCAGACCTCCTTCGCCCCGCTGCCCATCCCCGGCAAGATCGCCTATCTGGCTGGCGGCAACGCCTGGCTCATTGATACGGTCACATCCAACCGCACCCCCATCGTCACCAGCGGCGACCTGGACGGGCGCATCTTCTTCCTCTCTCCCAAGGGCGATTACCTCGTCTTCACCCGCAAATCTGCCAAACCCGCCGACCAGGAAATCAACACCCTCTGGGCGGTACGCACAAACGGCGGCAAGCCGTTCAACACCGGCATCGTCAACGTCGTCCACTACGCCGAATGGATTCCCGGCACCAACTCGATTGCCTACTCCACCGTCGAGCCGCGCAGCGCCGCGCCCGGCTGGCAGGCAAACAACGACCTCCAGCGGTACAGCATCACCACCGGCGCGCGGGCAAAGATTCTCGATGCCAGCAGCGGCGGCGTGTATGGCTGGTGGGGAAGCGTGTACTCCTTTTCGCCGGATGGACGTCTAGCCTATGCGCGGCCGGACGGCATCGGGCTGGTGGATATTGACGGCAAGTACATCAAACCGCTCATCGAAATCACCCCCTACAACACCCGCAGCGACTGGGCATGGCTTCCCTCCCTCGCCTGGGGAGCAGACAGCAACACCCTGTTCTATACCTACCATGCCCCGCCGCCCAGCCTCATCAACGCAGAAGACTCGCCGTTCTTTGGCATCAGCGCCGTCTCCTTCGCCAACAACGCCAGCGTGGAGGTCGTCCAAAACACCGGCATGTTCGCCTACCCGGCCGCTTCCCGCTCTCCATCGGGCGAAAAAAGATACCAGATTGCCTACCTGCAAGCCATCTTTCCCGAACAGAGCGAAACCAGCCGCTACCGCCTCGTGGTGATGGACCGCGACGGGTCGAACCGGCGGACAATCTTCCCGGCGAATGACGCGCCCGGCCTCCAGCCGCAGACTCCCGTTTGGGCGCCGGGTCAAATCGAAGGGCAGAGCGGCGCCTTCATCGCCGTCATCTATCAAGGCAATCTCTGGCTGGTGGACAGCGGCAGCGGGCAGGCGTATCAGGTGACCGGCGACGGGCTGGTCACGCGAATAGACTGGAAGTAAATTCCCCTCCCCTTCGCGGGCGAGGGATAAAAAAAAGGAAATCAATCCATGCGAATCTTAATCACTGGCGCAGCCGGTTTTCTCGGCTCCCACCTTTGCGACCGCCTTCTCGCCGAAGGGCACGAGGTCATTGGGCTCGACAACTTCATCACAGGCAACCCCGAAAACCTTGCCCACCTGCAGGGAAATGAGAAATTTTCCTTTCAGCGGCACGACGTTTCGAATTACATCTTCGTCAAAGGCAGGGTGGATGCCGTCCTGCACTTTGCCTCCCCCGCCAGCCCCAACCCGCAATCGCCGGCTGGCTATTTCAACCTGCCCATTCAGACCATGAAGGCAGGCGCGCTTGGCACACATAACTGTCTCGGCGTGGCAAAGGCGCACAACGCCAAATTCCTCCTCGCCTCCACCAGCGAAATCTACGGCGACCCGCTCGTCCATCCCCAGCGGGAGGACTACACCGGCAACGTGGACCCCGTCGGTCCGCGCGCGGTGTACGACGAAGCCAAACGCTTCGCCGAATCGCTGACGATGGCATACCACCGCTATCACAACGTGGACACGCGCATCGTCCGCATCTTCAACACTTACGGTCCGCGCATGGACCTCGAAGACGGGCGCGCCCTCCCCAACCTGCTCAAACAGGCGCTGCTGGGTCAGCCCCTCACCGTCTACGGCGACGGCAGCCAGACCCGCTCCTTCTGCTATGTGGACGACCTGATTGACGGCATTGTCAAACTGCTCTACTCCAGCGAACACCTGCCCGTCAACATCGGCAACCCCAACGAGATGAGCATCCTGCACTTCGCCGAAACCATCAACCGCATTGTGGGCAACCGCGCGGGCATCACCTTCGTCCGCGACGCGCGCAGCGTCCGCGACCCGCAGCAGCGCCAGCCGGATATCACCCGCGCCCGTCAAATCCTCCAGTGGGAGCCAAAAGTCAGCCTGGAGGAGGGCATCCGCAGAACAATCCCATACTTCAAGGAAAAACTGGGGCTTGCATGATCGTGCTGGAAAAAAAAGAACACGTTCGCTTCGTCAAATTTGCCGTCGTCGGCGCAATCGGCTCGGTGGTGGACATCGGCGTAATGAACCTGATGACGCAGGTCTTTCACCTGCCGCTCGTGCTGGGCGGAAGCATCTCCTTCGTCTGCGCGGTGGTCAACAACTTCATCGGCAACCGCTATTGGACCTATCCCGACTCGCGCTCCAAACCCCTCGCCCGCCAATTGGGGATGTTCTTCGTCGTCAACGCCATTGGCATCGCCATCCGCATTCCCATCCTCAAATACCTGGAACCGCCTCTGGCAGGTTTGTTTTCGAGCATGGCGCATCTCTCTTACGAAGCCGCCGACGCGCTCGCAAAAAACGCCACCCTCATCTTTGCCATTGGGGTCGTCATGCTTTGGAACTTCTTCGTCAACCGCTATTGGACCTATAACGACGTTGACTGAGAACGAAAGGGGCAGATCATGTCACAAAACCAACGGCGCATCATTCCCATCTACACATCCAGCGGCGAGGCAGAAGCCTTTCTCGTCTTCCCTCACCTCTTCAACCGCAGCGGCGAATGGATCGGCTGGGTGACGCCCAAACGGGAGGTCTATTCCGTGATGGGCGCATACGTGGGCTACCTCTCCGACGACCCGCGCATCATCCGCCGCCGCGCCGAGGACGAACTCCGACCCCGCCTCCAGCCCCCGCCGCGACCCGCCAAAATCACCGTCCCTGCCTCCGTCCCGCTGGCGCCGCTCATGAGCGACTTGCCGCTCAGCCTGGTGGACGTGCTGCTCGAACAGCCCGAACGCCTCCACACCGTGGACGTCGGCGAACTGCGCGAAGACATGGACTGAATCGCTGGAACCCGGAAGCCTCCCCAAACGTCTCTACCCATGGTCTATTCTCATCGGAGGCTCGGATGTTTCTCAACCGTTTTCGCATCATCTCAATTCTGACTGCCGCGCTCGCCGTCACGCTGGCGTGCAGCCTGCTCACCCCTTCAGCAACCCCGCCGGCGTCGTCCATAGACTCGTTATACACAGCCGCCGCCGAAACGCTGAACGCCATGTCCACGCAGGCGGTCTCGACGCAGACCGCGGCGCCTTCCCCCACCCCCACCCTGCTCCTGCCCGCCGTCAGCCCCACCCCCTTCCCCACCTTCACCGCAGTGCCGCCATTGCAGACCGTCGTCGTCACCCGATGCGACGCGGCGGCATTCGTCGCCGACATCACCTACCCCGATGGCTCCACCGTCGGGCGCGGACAGACCTTCACCAAAACCTGGCGCATCAAAAACGTCGGCACCTGCACCTGGACGACGGGCTACGAACTCGTGTTCGTGAGCGGAGAAAAATTCGGGGCGAAAAATGCCATTGCCCTGCCGGCCAGCGTCGGTCCGGGCAGAAGCGTGGATATTTCCATCCAGTTGACCGCCCCCAACAAGGAAGGCGCCTACCGCGGCGAATGGAAACTCCGCAGCGCAGCCGGCGTCCAATTTGGCTTTGGCTCCAGCGGCGAGGCAACCCTCTATGTGGATGTCAAAGTGGGCGGCTACATCGTGACGGGCTACGACTTTGCCGCCAGCCTGTGCGATGCCGTCTGGCGGACAAAAGATAAGGAACTGCCCTGCCCCGGCGCGCAGGGTTCGCAGGATGGCTTTGCCCTGCGCCTCGACGCCCCACAAATGGAAGATGGCAAAGTGCGCGGCATTGGCTTGCTCACCCACCCCCAAATGGTCAACAACGGCTACATCAGCGGCAAGTACTCCGCCATTACCATCCAGTCGGGCGACCGCTTCCAGGCGCTGATTGGCTGTCTCTACAAAGCCAACGACTGCAACATGATCTTCAAACTCGAATACCAGATCGGCAAAGACCCGCTCAAACTGCTTGGGCAGTGGAACGAAGTCTATGAAGGGCAGTATTACCCCATTGACATTGACCTGAGTTTCCTCAACGGGAAAAAAGTCAAATTCGTCCTGACCATCCTTGCCAACGGTTCCTCGCATGAAGATTATGGACTGTGGGTCACCCCGCGGATTGCCCGCCTGAGCGCCCAGCCTCCCACCGCCACGCCGACGGCGACTCTTTCCCCCACGGTCACTGCCACGCCCACCCAAACCTTAACCCCCACTGCCACCTTCACCGTCACCCCCACCTTCACGCCGACGGCAACCGCCACGCCGACAGCCACCGAAACGCCCACTGAAACCCCTACCGAAACGCCCACCGATACCCCGGTACCATAGCGGACGCCGCCCGGCTTCCTTGCAGTATAATGAGATGGGGAACGCGCCGAAAATGCCGTTCCCCATTAACACAAAATTCGACCAATCACCCAAAAACGGAGGCAACTCTTATGTTCTTTCGCACATCCCCGCGGCTGACGCTGCTCGCATTGCTCGCCGCCGCACTGATCCTCACTTCCTGCAACATCGGCGCGCAAGCCACCCCCACCGTGGACATCAACGCCATCAACACGGCGATTGTCGGCACCACCATTGCCCAATTCTCCGCACAATTTACCCAAACCGCGCTGGCTGTTCCCACCAACACCCCCGCCCCCACCAACACCCCTCAGGAACTGCCCACCTTCGCCCTGCCCACGCTGGATACCAGCGGCGTCACCCCCCTGCCGACCATTGCCTTCAACACCACGCCGGGCTCCATCATCACCCCCCTGCCAGCCTTCACTCAACTGGCTTCTCCGGCGGCGCCTGCTGCCACTCAAGCATTAGGCGACGCCTGCAACAACAGTGCATTTGAAGCCGACATCACCATCCCCGATGGGACCGTTCTCAAAGGCGGAGAAGATTTCCAAAAAATCTGGAGAATCCGCAACACTGGCACTTGTACATGGGATGAAGGTTACACGCTCGTCTACATCGGTGGCAGCACCCCCAACCTCGACCCCTACAATTTCGAATTCAAAAAGAGCAGTGACTTCGTCACCGGCGGATCCGTCAAGGACATTGCCATCAATCTGACAGCGCCTTGCACGCCCGGCAAATATGAAGGTCACTGGAGAATGCGCAGTGACAGCGGCTATTACTTTGGCACCATCGTTTCCGTCTATATCGAAGTAAAAGAAAAAGGTTCTAGCTGCAAATAAAGAGACAACCATGAACCCCAAACTTCTTGCGTTCTTTCTCCTCGCCGCCCTGCTCCTCTCCGCCTGTGGAGCCTCTCCCACCCCCGCCCAGCCCACGCCGGATGTCGCCGCTGTGCGCACCTCCGCCGCCAGCACAGTGGAGGCGCGCTTCACCCTCACCGCCGCGGCGTTCACCCCCACACCGCCGCCCATCCCCACCGACACCCCCACCCCTGCGCCGCAAGACACCGCCACCCCCACCGCCACCTCGCAGGTGCTCGCCGTCATCACCAACACCCAAGGCACCGAAGTCCCCCTCTGCGACAGCCTCACCTTCATCGCCGATGTGACCATCCCCGACGGCACCATCATGGCGCCCGGACAGGAATTCACCAAAACCTGGCGCGTCAAAAACACCGGCGTCTGCCCCTGGGGAGCGGGATACGTCCTCGCCTACGCTGGCTACGCAAACCAGATGTCCGGTCAATTCATCCCCCTCACCGAAGTCGTCCAGCCGGGCGAGGAAGTCGAAGTCTCCGTCCAATTCAAAGCCCCCGCCCAGGTGGGCGAATATGTGAGCGCCTGGGCAATGAAAAACCCGCAGGGACGAACCTTCCCCCAGATCATCTTCGTCAAAATCATCGTCCAATAATCATTATTGACTGCACTGAAAAAAACCTTTTCTTACCACGAAGAACACAAAGACCATGAAGTTTTTTAAATCATCTTGCATCGAATTTCAAAATTCTGAACAGCGCCTTTTGGAATTCCTTTGTGTACTTCATGTCCTTCGTGGATAAAGACCTTTTTGCAGTAGACTCATCTCTTGCACAAGTCAACCGGCGTTAGAGAACGCCTCCTGCGCCAAAGCGTATTGTGCGCTCTCTCTGGCGCACTTTCGCAAGAGGTCTAATGAAGCCGAATTTTACTCCGGTTTTTGGTTGCGGCGTTCTTCTTCCTTGAAGGTATCGGCATTGCGGTGATAGGTGGCAAGCCACTCCGCCATGCGCTCGCGTTCTGCGGCAACCTTCGCGGCGTTTTGAGCGGCGGAGCGCGCCATGCGGCGGCGGTCAATATCCGATTGCACGGTGGCAGGGTCCATCACATCTTCAAAGGCGAGTTTGGTGCCGCCCACGGTGATATAGACGGTGCCGTAGTTGAACAAATTACCGAGGATACCCTTGCGGATGTAATTCGTCCCCAGAATGTTTTCCAGTTGAGCGGCGTTGCGCGATTCGGTGCCGAAGGGTTTGCGGTCTATGTCAATGATCTGCTCGCTGGTGACTTCGTATTTGTCGTTGCTCCAATCCAGGATTTCATAACCGAGCCAGGCGGCAAACGGGAAGAAGGTAAGGAAAAACACCACCAGCCATGTATCCGGCGTCCAGCGGCCGGGGTGAGGGAACAGGTTGACGCGGGGGTCGAAGATGATTTGAAAGAGGCGAATGAGAAACGCGAGCAGCAGAGCAAGCGTGCCGCCAAATGGCGCCCATGCCTGAAGAATGAGAACCACCCAATGCTTGCGATACACCACATGGTCGCCGAATTCGTAGCGCAGTTTGAGGGTGTTCGAGCCGAGCAGCCGCAGGAAGGCGTTGAGCGTGCGCGGCTGAGGCGGAGGAGCAGCCGGGGGCGGCGTATCCTTTTTCGGCGGAGTTGGAAGCGGTAGTCCGAGATGTTTGCGGATGGCGTTCTTCATCGCTTCCTTCTCGAGGCTCACGGCTTGCGCCTTGGTGCGATTCCAGTATTCCTCGATCATGTGCTGCGCCTGTTCGGGATGGCTGACGTTATGGAAAACGATTTTGCCGACGAAGGTGCGGATGACCACATCGCCAAAATCAAGGAGGCGTCCCAGTTGTGTGGTCTCCACGCCCACCGAGAGAATGGTGCCGAGCGGCGATTCCTGCCGGCTGTCGTAAATGCCAATCACTTTTTCCAGCCAGACCACGCGCTGATTGGTGACGATGTAGTAATCGTTTCCCCAATCCACCACTGTCCAGGCAATCCAGCCAATGGAAGCAAGCAAGGAAAGCGTTGCCGCAAACGCCACGATGAAAAATGTGGCAATGAAAGCATAGGCATAGAACAGCGCCAGCGGCAGCCCCAGCGAAAGCACGGGCATGACGAGTTTTTGATAGAGGATGACGGGATGCTTGCGCGCCAGAAAATAAATCACCTCATCCGATCTCAGCCATTTGAACTGAAGGGAACGCGCCAGTCTGCGGCTTTGCACCGCCACGTCCATGTTGAGCCGCAGGCGGACAGACTTTTTATACAGTTTTTCGAAATTCTCACGGGACAGCACCAGCAGGGTGGTATCGTCAACGGCGGTGACGGTGCCGGAACGTTTGCGGCGGCCCAACAACCCCATTTCGCCGAAATAGTCGTTGGCGACCAGCGTCGCCAGCGGTATCTCCCTGCGCTCGTGTTTGCGGACGATGCGGACGCTCCCCTTGTAAATCATGTAAAAGTAATCCGATTTGCTGTCCTGGCGGAAGATCACCTCCCCGCTGGCGAAAGAAACCTCCTCCAGTTGGTTGGCGATGGCTTCGAGCTCGGCATCCTCCAAGCCATAAAAAAGGTGGATCTTTTTGAGAAAGGCAACGCGGGCGGGCAGATCAATCACGATTTGATTCTATCAAATTTCGCGCACGATGGCGCAGCCATAGGCAGGCGTTTCGGGCAAATCTGGCAAACGCCCCGCCAGCAAAGCCTCCACCGTCTCCTCCACATAAAACCGCGTCGCCGTGCGATGCCGAAAGGTGACGTCATCCACCGCGCCGCGATACCGCAGGATGCCGTCCCGGTCCACGATGAAGACATGCGGAGTGGCAACCGCCTCATACAGGTCTGCCACCACATGCCCCGCATCGAGCAGGACCTTGGGCAGGCGCCGGCTTCGAGCGGCTTCTTCCAACGCCTGAAGCGATTCGTTGCGATTCGCGGCGATGGGCAGAAGTTCCACCTCCCCGCCCCACTGTACGAGACTTGCCATCATCGAGCGGTCAGCGCGCTCCGAGTGCGGGCACTCCGCCGACCAGAAATTGACAATGACGATCTTTCCCCGATAGCCGCTCAATCGGTGAAGGCGGTTTTGCAGGTCTGGCAATTCAAAATCGGGGGCGGGCTGGTTGAGTTGCATGGCAGGGATTATAGCCCCAAAGGGTGCAACGAACTGATTGTCATGCCGCGGCTTGCTGGCGGGGGGACAATGCCTCGCGCTGCGGAGAAACTGCGTAACATCAGGTGCACCCTCTGGTACAATCCGCCGCATGAAAAAATGGCAATTCTGGCTCGGGGCGCTCATCAGCGTCCTGTTTTTATGGCTCGCCCTGCGCGGGCTTCACCTGGGCGATTTTTGGGGCGCGGTGACAAAAGCCAACTACGCCTGGATTCTGCCCGGCGTTGCCGTGTACTTCATCGGCGTATGGGTGCGGGCGTGGAGATGGCATTACCTGCTGGGTCCCATCAAAAAGATACCCACGAAGACCATGTTCCCCGTCACAGCCATCGGCTACATGGGCAACAACGTTTATCCCGCCCGCGCCGGGGAGGTGTTGCGGGCAGTCATCCTCAAGCGGCGGGAGGGGGTATCCGTCTCGGCTTCGCTGGCGACCATCATCGTCGAGCGCATCTTCGACGGGGTGGTGATGCTGGCGTTCGTCTTCGTCAACCTGCCCGAACTGGCAAAGTTGACGGGGGCTTCGGGCTTTGTCGGCAATATTCAGCAGGCAGCGCTGATTGGCACAGGAGCGTTCCTTGGCGCGCTGGCGGTCTTCTTGCTGGCAGCCATGTTCCCGCAGGTGACCGCGAAGGCTGGGCTGTGGTTCATCGAGCATCTCACGCCGGGGCGTCTGCATGTAAAAATCATCAGCGTCATGAACAAGTTTCTCGACGGGCTGGCTTCGCTGCGTTCTCCGTTCAACGTGCTGATGGTGTTCTTCACTTCGGTCATCATCTGGCTGTTGGAGACGGGGAAATACTGGTTCGTGATGCACGCCTTTAATTTCAGCGTATCGTTCTTTGCGCTGATGTTGATGAACGGCATTGTCAACCTTGCCACCACCATCCCGTCTGCGCCGGGCTATATCGGCACGTTCGATGCGCCGGGTATCGCCGTCCTCACCGCCTACGGCGTGGATCAGGCAGTGGCGGCTGGCTACACGCTGGTTCTGCACGTCGCTTTGTGGCTTCCGATTACCGCGCTCGGCGCGTACTATCTGGCGCGGGAGGGAATCCGCTGGAGCGACGACATCCGCAAGGAGTTGGGAGAGCAGGCTCAAGGTCCAGGGTGAAGCGGAGGCGAAAACGGCTTGCGTTATACTTGAGCCATCGCCGTTCGAAAATCGGTCAACGGTGGAAGGCAAGGTGTCTCATGTCTCAGCCCGAAGGACAACCGAGCAGGAAGATGAGGGTGCTCATCGCTGATGACGTTCAAGAGACGCGCCGCAATACCCGCCTGATGCTGGCGACCCTGGACGATGTGGAGGTGGTTGCCATTGCAGCGAACGGCGCGCAAGCCGTGCAGCTGGCAAAGGAACATCAACCCGATATTGCTCTGCTCGACATCAACATGCCGGAAATGGATGGGCTGACCGCCTACCGCGAGATTTTGAAGATGCGCCCGGATACGGGGTGCGTGATCATCTCTGCCGAGAAGGACCCAGCCACCCTGCGCGCCGCGATATCCATTGGCGTGCAGGAATATCTGATCAAGCCGTTCACGGTGGATGAATTGGAGAGCGCCATCAACCGCGTGCGGGAGCGCATCTGGCAGATGCGCGCAAAACTGGCGCAGACGGCGCAACTCCAACGCGAGCGCGAAGCCTATCTGCTGCAGTTGGCGGTGGAGTACGCCAAATCCCGCCGCACCGACGATAAGGCAATCGAGGTCTTCGAGCAACTGGCGGAAAATCCCAAATGCGAGATGCGCTGGCTTCAAAACCTGGCGATGATTTACGTGGTGCGGCAGAAGTGGGATCGTTTGAAAGTCCTTGCCGAAAAGATCGAGAAGAGAATCAAATAACTCAAACAAATCATCTCAAAGGTTGCTTTGTGCGATTCTGGCAAACGAACCCAACCTTCGGGACGAGATGAGCCATTATTTGTAATAACCAACTTCGCATCGAATGACACGAAGGCGGCGAATTTTCTTCGAGAAATTCGTGAACATTCGATGCAAAGGTGAACCGAGCCTTACTTGCAGATAAAGTCTGTTCATCTGGAGAGTCCATGAAAATAGCCATCATTGGCGCAGGGTTTGGCGGCATGGCAGCCGCGTATGACTTGAGAAAAGCAGGTCATCAAGTGAGCATTTTCGAGTCCGCCGATTACGTCGGCGGGCTGGCAAGCGGTTTCAAGGAGCCGCAGTGGGATTGGTCGGTGGAGAAGTTCTATCATCACTGGTTTCAATCGGACCGGCACATGCTCGGCTTGATCGAAGAGTTGGGCTGGATGGACAAGGTGATCTTTCCGCGCCCGCTGACGGTGATGTATCACGACGGGAGGTTTTATCCGTTCGATTCGATTTTGAAAGCGCTTCTCTTTCCGGGACTGGGGTTTGGTCTGAACAAAATCCGCTTTGGTCTCGTCGGACTCTTTCTCCGGTTCACGAACGACTGGCGTACGCTGGAGAAGGTCACTGCGGACGAGTGGATGATGAAGTGGGCGGGGAGGCAGGTCTATGAGCAGATGTGGAAGCCGCTGTTGGTTGGGAAGTTCGGTCCGTATTACAAGGAAGTCAACATGGCGTGGATGTGGGCGCGCATCAAGGCGCGGACGACGCGGCTGGGCACGTTCGAGGGAGGCTTTCAGCGGTTTGCGGATATGTTCGCGGAGCGGCTGCGCGGGATGGGGGTCGAGATTCGGCTGGGGGTGAGGGTCGAGTCCATTCAGCGGGAGCAGGTTCGGTTGTCGGTGCGAAGCGGGGGAGTGTCCGAAGCGTTCGATCGGGCGCTGGTCACCACGTCGCCGGCTCTGATGGCGAAGATGTGTCCGAGTCTTCCCGAGGGGTATTTGAAAGGATTGCTGGAGTTGAAGTCTATGGGCGCGGTGGTGATGGTGCTGTCGCTCAAACATCAGTTGTCGAGGGAAGGGTATTACTGGTTCAATCTGCCGAAGGAGGCGGGGTATCCGTTTCTGGCGCTGGTGGAGCATACGAATTTTGTTTCAGCGGAGCATTTCGGCGGCGATCATATTGTGTATGCGGGCGATTATCTGGAATTGGGTCATGAGTATTTTTCGCTGAGCGATGAGGCATTGCTGGAACGGTTTCTGCCGGCGCTGAAAAAAATCAATCCCGCTTTCGAGCGGGATTGGGTGAAAAAAGTTTGGGTGAACAAGACGAATTACGCCCAGCCCGTGCCGCTGGTCAATCACTCGCGGAACATTCCCGCCATTCAAACGCCCATCGAGGGTTTGTACTTCGCTTCGATGAGTCAGGTCTATCCGTGGGACCGCGGGACGAATTTTGCGGTGGAGATTGGCAGGCGCGCGGCAAGGTTGATGATGGAGCAAAGCGGGCAGGGATAGAAAAGACCTTTATCGCTTTCCGAACCACATGCGGGCGAGCAGGTTGTCTTTGCGGATGAACTGGTGATAGAGCGCCGCGCCGATGTGCAGGGCAATGAGCAGGATGAGCAGGGTCGAAATCAAGCCATGACCGATGCGCGGGAGGTACACGAAGAAATCCGCCGGATAGGGAGCCGCGCCGCTGAAAACGGCGGGCAGGTTTGCCTGTTGGAACATTCCCAACCCGCTGACCGCCATGCCGATCAGCAAAAGGTAGAGAAGGAAGTGCACTGCTCTGGCGATAAAGTTCAAAAAGGCGTTGCCGGCCTCGGCGGGGGCTGGACGTTTGACGGTGAAATACAGGACGAGACGGATCACCAACAACACCATGATAAACGCGCCAATGTAGGCATGGATTTGCAGCATGGACGGCTTTTGCGGGTTATCCGCCGGTATGCCGGGCATGACGAACTTCCCTACGCCCAGCATTGTCACAACGAGCAGGAACATCAGCCAGTGGATGGCAACGTGAACAGGGTGGTAACGCGCGGGGGCGGTTGATGTGGTCATGGCTCTCCTCCAGACAGCAGATTGGCTTGTCGAATTTGACGCCGCAAGCGGCGGTTTCTCTTACGTCAGCGGGGTCATGAAACTGCGAAGGTATGGCTTTCTCAAAGTTGCCTTTATGATTGCCTGCTCTGGTTTTTGCATCGAATTACGCGAATTTCACAAAAATTAGGTTCATTTGCGTCCATTCGATGCCGCTTTTGCTGACTTTGAGAAAACCATGACTGCGAAGGCAAAATCTCTAGGTAAACGGGACGGGTTGGAGTAAAATGACTTCATGATGTTTGCCCCCGCCGCAAGCGGCGGGTACCTGAATTTCAAGGAGATAATTTCATGTATCACACTCTGATCATTGTTGGCAACGTAGGTAGGGACCCGGAAATGCGTTACACCCCTTCCGGCCAGGCTGTCACTTCTTTTTCCGTTGCCAGCAACCGCCAGTACACAGCCGGGAATGGCGAACAAATCAAAGAAACGATCTGGTTTCGCGTGACCACCTGGGGCAAGCAAGCCGAGATCTGCAACCAATATGTAAAAAAAGGGATGAAAGTATTGGTGGAGGGACGCCTCACACCCGATAAAGCCACAGGCGGACCACGCGTGTGGACCAAGCAAGATGGCTCTGCCGGCGCCTCCTTCGAAGTGACGGCGACCACCGTCCGCTTTTTATCCTCGCGCGGCGAGGGCGGCGAGACGCCCATGCAGAGCGGCGGCTTCGAAATGGCTGAAATGCCGCCGGAAGACGACATCCCCTTCTAACCTGTTTCGTACAGGTCTAATGAAACGGGGATGCCCTGTTTGATTAGACCTGTTTTTTATAAAGAACCGAACCATGACCACACCAGCCCCTCAACCTCCTTCGGCAGGTCCACGCCTCGAAATCCCCGAAGGGCTCAAACCGCTCTACACCAACCTGGCGCGGATTGCCCACTCCCCCGCCGACATCGTCATAGACTTCGCCCAAATTCTGCCCGGCGAGGCAAAATCCACCGTGCAGGCGCGCATCCTCATGTCGCCGCTCAGCGCCAAACTGCTCCTGCGCGCCCTGCAGGAAAACCTGGCTCGGTACGAAGCCGCTTTCGGCGAAATCACCGTCCCTCACGCCAGCAACCTGGCAGATAATCTCTTCAAAGGCATTCAACCGCCCGAAGCGCCCAGGGAATAACCGAGGTCACCATGCACAAACTGGAAAAAATTGCCGAAGAAATCCGCCAGCACCTCGAACAGCACACTGCCGTGCGGGAGGAGGCGCTCAAACAGGCGCGTCAACTTACCCGCGCCTGCTCGCTTGCCATCCGCGCCGTGCACCGCAACGAATTCGACGTTATGGAGGGGTATCTGGCTGAGGCAAAAGCCCTGGCAGACAAACTCCGCGATGACCTGCGGGATCATCCCGACTTGTATTACGCCGGCTACTCGCAAGACGCCCTCAAGGAATTTGTCGAAGCCAACGTGACCTGCGCCCTGATCCAAAACCAGGCGCTTCAGACTCCCGAAGAACTGGGCGTGGAATACACCACCTACCTCAACGGGCTGGCGGAAGTCGTCGGCGAACTGCGCCGCCGCATCCTCGATATCCTCCGTTCGGGATACTCGCAGGAGGCGGAACGCCTGCTCAATCACATGGACGACATCTACTCCGTCCTGGTCACCATGGATTACCCCGACGCCATCACCAACGGTCTGCGCCGCCAAACCGACAACGTGCGCGGCATCATCGAGAAGACCCGCGGCGACGTCACCTTCAGCCTGCGCGGCGAAGACCTGACCCAGGCAATCAGCAGGCTGGACAGGCAATTGAGGGGAGAGCAGATCGAGGTCGAAGAAAGAGGCGGAGTTCCCCTCCACCTGCGCGACGAAGAGTAGCAGAGATGGCGCGCGGCGGCCGCAAGTACCCGCTCATCGTCTACCGTCACCTGCTCAACCGCTGGTGGACGCCAATGTTTGCCATCGGATTGGTGATGTTCCTGCTGGCATACGGGGAGTTCACCGATCCCGTGGGAAGAATTCTAGGACGCTGGCAATTTCTGGGGGGCGTCGGCGTTCTAGCAATCCTGATGGGAATCTTTTTTCTGGTCATCCGCCAGATTGCTTATGTGCAGCCGTTTCGCGGCTACCTCAAAGTGGTCACGCCCTTCCTGCGCTTCAACATCTCCTACAAACGACTCATCAAAACGACCACCGCCGAAATGCACCAGCTCTTCCCGCCCCGCAGCATGTCCGGCTGGATGCGGGACATCTTCGAACCGCTTGCCTCTCAAACCGCCCTTGTCCTCGAGTTGAAGTCCTACCCCCTGCCGCCGCTGGTTTTGCGGCTTTTCCTCTCGCGCTTTTTCTTCAAAGACAAAACCCCTCACCTGGTGCTTCTGGTGAAAGACTGGATGGGGCTGAGCACGGAAATTGACAGTTTCCGCACGGAGGACGGCACGCCGCAAAAGCCGGGCGAAAGCCGCCGGCGCGATTCCATACTTTCGAGATTGCCCCAAAAATGAACATCTATTTCGCCTGCTCCATCACCGGCGGACGCGAGTTCGAGCCGGTCTATCAGACAATTGTGCGCGCACTGCAGGAAGCCGCTCACGAAGTGCCGACGGCTCATTTGGCTGAGTCAAATGTCGGGGCGCGCGAAGCGGCGCTCAGTCCGCAGGAGGTGTACGCGCGCGACACGGCATGGATTCGCGCCTGCGATGTGCTGCTTGCGGAGGTCAGCGTTCCCTCGCATGGGGTTGGTTATGAAATCGGATACGCGCTTGCGACGGGAAAACCCGTGCTGGCAATCCATCAGGAGGGACGCAGGGTCTCGAAGATGATCAGCGGCAACCCCGCCTCTTCCCTGACCGTGGAATCGTACCGCACGCCCGAAGACGCGCTTCAACGCATCAGCCTTTTTCTCTCGAAACTCGGCTAACTTTCCTCGAACGGCGGGAATGATGTCGTGTGCGCAAGGGGCGTAAGAGAACGCCAACCACAGGCAGATTCATAATCCTGCCTAATGTCATTTGGGATAAATTACTTTTTGCACAGCAACGCATACGGATGATAGTGTATGATGGAGCGCGGAGACAACACAAAGACACCTCCAAATGCTCCTCATTGTCTCCTCCTTTGGCGAAAGCCGCCGCCCGGCAAAACACCGGGCGGCGGCATTGCTTTCCGAGCGGCAACGAAGTCAGGACTTACGCCAAACTTTGCGTAGCGCGGAATTCATTCCGCAACCTAAAGCGACATGAATGTCGCGCCACAAAATCTTCGCGGTTGTGATAGTTTTTCAAGAGCAATTC
>DAOUBY010000110.1:0-26452 GCA_034432325.1 Anaerolineales bacterium | reverse complement strand
GGCGCAGGCGGAGCCGCCCGTGCGGTCGTCCACGCCCTCCTCAACGACGGCTGGAACGTCACCCTCGCCGCCCGCCGCACGGAACAAGCCGAACAACTCGCCGCCTCCTTCCCCAATTACCATTTACCAATTACCGATTTTTCATCCTTCATCCTTCATCCCTCATCCCTGCTCGTCAACACCACCCCCCTCGGCATGACCCCGCACACCGAAACATCCCCGCTTCCCGACCACGCCGTCCTTTCTCCGAGTACAATCGTCTATGACCTGGTCTACAACCCGCGCGAAACCAAACTTGTGCGGCAGGCAAAAGCCCAGGGATGCCGCGCCGTCACAGGGCTGGGCATGCTCATCGAACAAGCCGCCCTTTCATTCGAACTCTGGACGGGCTGCGCCCCTCCCCGCCAAGCCCTCTGGAACGCCGTTGACCTGATCACCGCTCACTGAACACTGATTACTACCCACTACCCACTGCCTCCTCCCTCACCAATTACCAATTACCAATTACCAATTACCAACTCACCTTACGCAGTAGCACGAGATTTATCTCGTATTTTCAGGCGACATAAATGTCGCGCTACGGGAAAACTGCGTAACATCAGTTACCAATTCCCCCCCACTGCGACACGTTAGAGAACATGTCCTACGCTGGAGACTAAAATGCCCCTACGCTTCCTCACCGCAGGCGAATCCCACGGACCCTCCCTCACCGCCATCCTCGAAGGCATCCCCGCGGGACTTCCCCTCCCCGCCTCCGTCATTGACCTCGAACTTGCCCGCCGCCAAAAAGGCTACGGCTCAGGCGGACGCATGAAAATCGAAACCGACGCCGTCCAAATCCTCGGCGGCGTCATGGCGGGAGAGACCACAGGCGCGCCCATCGCCATGCTCGTTCCCAACGCCGACCACGTCAAATGGAAAGGCAAACCCATCGAACCAATGACCGCCCCCCGCCCAGGTCACGCCGACCTCACGGGCGCGGTCAAATACGGCTACAAGGATTTGCGTCCCGCCCTCGAACGCGCCTCCGCCAGAGAAACCGCCATGCGCGTCGCCGTCGGCGCGGTGTGCAAACACTTCCTCGCCCAGTTCGGCATCCGCATCGGCGGCTATGTCGTCTCCATCGGAACCGTCCAGGCGGACCTCGGCGGCATGCCCTACGCCGAACGCTTCCAGCGTGCGGAAGAGTCCGAGGTCCGCTGCCCAGACCCGAGGTCCGCGCAAAAGATGCGGGATGAAATCGAAAAAGCCATTCGCGGCAAAAACACCCTCGGCGGCGTCATCGAAATCATCGCACTCGATCTGCCCGTCGGTCTCGGCAGTTTCATCCAATGGGACAAACGTCTCGAAGCCAGGCTGGCGATGGCAGTGATGAGCGTTCAGGCAATCAAGGGAGTCGAAATCGGCGACGCCTTCGAAAATGCGAAACGACTCGGCGCCGAAGCCCACGATCCCATCCAAGTACCAATTACCAATCACCAGTCGCCAATTACCAATCACCAATTACACCGTCCCTCCAACCGCGCAGGCGGAACCGAAGGCGGCATCTCCAACGGACAGCCCATCGTCGTGCGCGCCGCCATGAAACCGATTGCCACCACGCTTCTTCCCCAGCCGACAGTTGACCTGGCGGCCCGAACCGAAACCCCCACCCGTTACGAACGCTCCGACTTCTGCCCTGTGCCGCGCGCCGTTCCCATTTTGGAAGCGATGGTCGCCTTTGTGCTGGCAGACGCTCTGCTCGAAAAACTCGGCGGCGACTCAATGGCGGAAATCAAACCGCGCTTCGAGGCGTTGCGCAAAGCCGCACTCGACGACCTGCCGATGGACAACATCCCCCACGTGTTTTGGGATGCGTAAGAGGCGCTCTCTGGCGTCGGGATGCGTAAGAGATGCTCTCTAGCGTCGGGCATCACTGTTCACTGGTAACTGGTAACTGGTAACTGACTCTCCCCAAAAGGACACCCCATGCTTGTCATGTTCAACCCGCTGTATGGCATCGCCCTCCTCATCGTCGTTCTGATCATCCTGCGGCGGAAGGGCAAAAGCCTCTTCTACCTGTTCTTCTTCTCGCTGTTTTGGCTGTACCTGATGCAGGTTATCGGCGTTGTCGTCTTTCCCTTCCCGATTGACATTCCCGATGAACATTTCAAACCAAGCGTCAACCTCATCCCTTTCGATTTCGGCTACTGCGACCCTCGCGCGCTCGACCTGTGTTTCAGGCAAATCTATGAAAACATCCTGCTTACCCTCCCCTTTGGTTTTGGCGTCAACTTCATTGCCCGCAGCAAGCCCAGGCATATTTGGGGATTGGCGGCGGGCGTCGGCGCGGCGTTGGAACTCATTCAACTCGCCGTCTCGCTGATCTTCCGCACCCCCTTCCGCGTTGTGGACATCAACGATATGATTCTCAACGCCCTTGGCGTCCTGATGGGGTATGCCGTCTTTCGCATCTTTGGATGGGCGTACATGCGCATCCTCCAGCGTCTCCAACTCCAGCCGCGTCACATCTTCGCTTATCTTCAAAACATCATCCCCCCGCCCACTGACCACTGATTACTCCCCACTCCCCAATTACCAATTACCAATTACCACTTACCACTTACCCTAATGCCCCACCTCTTCCTCTACGGTCCCCCAGGCACAGGCAAATCCACCATCGGACAATTGCTCGCCGAGAAACTGCGCCTCCCCTTCATTGACCTCGACCGCCTCATCGAGTCGCAGGCGGGCATGTCCATTCCGCAGATCATGGAACAGCAGGGAGAAACGGCGTTTCGTGAGTTGGAAGCCTCTGCGCTGAAAGCCCTCGCCCCAACCCCCTCTCCCTCAGGAAGAGGGGAATCGGTCATCGCCCTCGGCGGCGGCGCGCTGCTCCGCGGCGAAAACCGCGCCATCGCCGAAGCCAGCGGCAAAATCATCCTGCTCACAGCGGAGTTGGACACCCTGCTCGAAAGACTCAGCGCTGACCCCCAAAAACGTCCCCTGCTGGCGGGAGACTTGCGCCAAAAACTGACCTCCCTCCTCGAAACCCGCAAAGAACATTACGCCTCCTTCCCCCTGCGCCTGCGCGTGGACGGCGAATCGGCGGAGCAAATTGCCCGCCAAATTCAAATCATCGTGGGCAGGCACCATCTCTCCGCGATGGGCGAATATGACGTTGTCGTAGGGCGAGTTTCCAACTTGCCCCCCCAGCAAAACCCTCTCCTCGTCACTGACGAAAACGTGGCAAAGCATCATCTCGAAAGCGTCAGACAGAGAATCGGGCGAGAGGTTCCCGCCATCGTCCTACCTGCGGGCGAAGAACACAAAAACCTGCAAACCGTCTCGCGCCTGTGGGCAGCCTTCCTCGAAAACGGACTCGACCGCAAAAGCACGGTCATTGCCCTCGGCGGCGGCGTGGTCAGCGATCTGACGGGCTTCGCCGCCTCCGCCTACATGCGCGGGATTGACTGGATCGCCCTCCCCACGACCCTGCTCGCCATGGTGGACGCCTCGCTCGGCGGCAAGACAGGCATTGACCTGCCCGAGGGGAAGAATCTCGTCGGTTCTTTCCACCCGCCGAAACTTGTCCTCGCCGACCCAAGCCTTCTCCTCACCCTCAGCAGCCGTGACCTGCGCTCGGGCATGGCGGAAGTGGTCAAACACGGCGTCATCTCCGACCCCGAATTGTTCGACCTGTGTTCCCGCGGCATGGACTGGGTAAAGCAAAACCTCGAAACCATCGTCAAACGCGCGATGGCGGTGAAGATACAAGTCATCGAAGCAGACCCCTACGAAAAAGGAATCCGCGCGAGTTTGAATTTGGGGCATACTGTAGGTCATGCAGTTGAGTTGGTGAGCAGGTTCGAGTTGAGTCACGGGGAGGCGGTTGCCATCGGCATGGCTGTCGAAGCCCGCTATGCGGAAAAAATCGGCGCCGCCCGCCGCGGACTGGCGGATACAATTGCAGACACACTCTCCACTCTCGGGCTGCCCACCCGCATCCCTGAGGGACTGCCGCGCGCCGAAATCCTGCGCGCCATGCGCGTGGACAAAAAGAAGAACGCAAAATCCATCCGCTTCGCCCTGCCTGCGGAAATCGGCAGGGTGGGGTTGGTGGATGTGACGGAGTTGGAAGAAGTGTTGTAGCGCAAGATTTATCTTGCATGCGATACGGAGATGAAATGAAGATACTTGTTTTGCACGGACCCAACCTCAACCTGCTCGGCGCGCGCGAGCCGGAAATCTACGGCTCGCTGACGCTGAACGACATCAACGAAAAATTGATTGCCTTGGGGAAGGAACTGGGCGCGGAAGTGACCTGCCTGCAATCGAACCACGAAGGCGCGTTGATTGACTCCCTGCACGATGCGCGCATGTGGGCAGACGGCGTGATCTTCAACCCCGGCGGATACACCCACACCTCGGTTGCCCTGCGCGACGCGGTTTCTGCGATTCAAATTCCTGTGGTGGAGGTGCATCTTTCGAACGTGTACGCGCGCGAGGAATTTCGGCACACGTCCCTGATTTCGGCGGTGTGTGTTGGAAAAATTGCAGGGTTCGGGTGGAGGTCGTACACGCTGGGGCTGCGGGCGCTGGTGGAAATGCTCAAGGGTGGATAAGGATCGGCAGGGCGAAACAGGCTGCAGGGCGGCGCGAAGCGTAGGGAAATCGTCAGGTAAGCATTGAGGGGGCGGTCTCGTCCGCATGTATAATCAGGCAGTCAGAGGCGATGAGAGAGTCATTCTTTGCAATGCTTCGGTATTGGCGTGAGCGTGTGCGGGGGATGATTCCGTTCGCGTCGGGGATGGCGGCTGCGCTGCTGGCGCTGATTGTCTATCGGGCGCTTTTCCCGTCCGAGCAGTTGACGGTGCGCGAGGTGAACGAGGTGGTCGCCAGCGCGATGGCTTCTGCCACGCCGCGTCCGCCGGATGCCGCGCGGGTGTACCAGATTATTCAGCCTTCGATTGTGTTTATTCAGGTGGAGGCGGTGGGCGAGGAAGGGAAGCCGGAAAAAGGACTTGGCACGGGGGTGATTATCAATGACAGCGCAGACATTGTGACGAGTTTTCATGTGGTGCGGGGGGTGCGGGATATTCAGGTGACGTTTGCCGACGGTTTGACATCGGGCGCATTTGTGCTTGCTGAGATGCCCGAGCAGGACCTGGCGATTTTACGTGCCTTCAATTCCCCGCCGTTGATTGTGCCGGCTGTGTTGGGAAACCCATCCGCCATGCGGGTGGGGGATGATGTCTTTGTGGTCGGCAATCCCTTTGGTTTATACAGTTCCATGAGCGCGGGGGTGATTTCTGGATTTGGGCGTTCGTTTCAGCCGGTCGGTACGGATACCGTGCTGGAAGGTTTGATTCAGTTCGATGCGGCGGCGAACCCGGGCAATTCGGGCGGACCGCTGTTGGATCGCAACGGACGCGTGATTGGCATTGTGACCGGGCTGGTTAACCCCGGCGGCGGCAACTTCTTTGTGGGCGTCGGTTTTGCCGTGCCGATTACCAGCGCAACCTCCGGCGGGAGGGGCAGCCCGCCTTATTGACATGTCTGTGACCTTACCCCAAAGGAGATGATGAATGGCGCAAAAAAATTCTGAAAATCGAACGCCAATGGAGCAGGTGCTTTATGAAGTGAAGAAGGTCATCGTCGGGCAGGATCACATGCTCGAACGGATGATCGTCGCCCTGCTGGCGCGCGGACATATCCTGGTGGAAGGCGTGCCTGGTCTCGCCAAGACGATGGCGATCAAGACGCTCGCCGAAGCCGTCGGCGGCGAATTCAAACGCATCCAGTTCACGCCAGACCTCGTGCCCGCCGACCTGATCGGCACGCGCATCTACAACCAGAAAGCCGGCAAATTCGAAACCTCGCTCGGACCGGTCTTCACCAACCTCCTGCTGGCAGATGAAATCAACCGCGCGCCTGCCAAGGTGCAAAGCGCCCTGCTGGAAGTGATGCAGGAACGTCAGGTGACCATCGGGCGCGAGACGTTCAAAGTGCCGAATCCCTTCCTGGTGCTGGCAACGCAGAACCCCATCGAAACCGAGGGGACGTATGCCCTGCCCGAAGCGCAGGTGGACCGCTTCATGCTCAAGGTGCTGATTGGCTATCCCTCGCCCACCGAGGAGTTCGTCATCGTCGAGCGCATGACCGGGACCCTGCAAGCGGTTCAAAAAATCCTCACCATCGAACAACTGCTCGAACTGCAAAAGGAAGCCGACAAGGTGTACGTGGACCCGGCGCTCATGGAATTCGCCGTCCGCATCGTGACCGCCACCCGCAGCCCAAAGGAAGTGGGCTTGCCGGAACTTCAGCGGTACATTCTGTTTGGCGCCAGCCCGCGCGCTTCCATCAACCTGATTCTGACCGGGCGGGCGCTCGCCTTCGTGCGCGGACGCAACTACGCCCTGCCGCAGGATGTACTCGATATGGCGCTCGATGTGATGCGTCACCGCCTCGTGCTGACCTACGAAGCCCTCTCCGACAACGTCAGCGCCGACGACCTCCTCAACCGCATTCTCGAACGCATTCCCATCCCGGTGGTGCCTTTGCATGAACATGCAGACATCCGCGCAAACGCCTGAGAAGATTCTCCTGCGCCTCGACTGGCACGTCATCCGCCGGCTGGATGGTCTCCTGCAGGGCGATTACCGCTCGCTGTTCTACGGCTTCGGCGTGGACTTTGCCGACCTGCGCGAGTACCAGCCCGAAGACGACATCCGCTACATTGACTGGAATGTCACCGCGCGGATGAACACCCCCTACGTGCGCCAGTACCTCGAAGACCGCGAAATCACTGCCTGGTTTTTGCTGGATTTGAGCCCCTCCGTGGATTTTGGCACGGTGGGCGTGCAAAAGCGCAGTATGCTGGTGGATTTTGTGGCGGTGCTGGCGCGACTGATGACGCGGCACGGCAACCGCGTCGGGGCGATGATGTTTGGGAGCCGAATCCAGCACACGGTCCCGGCGCGAGGCGGCAAGGTGCAGGTGCTGCGTCTCATCAACGATTTGCTCAAACAGCCGCTCCTCTCCCGCGTCCCGCCAACCGACCTCAAGCCGTTCTTCGAAGGCGCACTGCACGCCATCAAACGGCGTTCGCTGATTTTCGTCATTTCCGATTTTCTGAGCGCGCCCGGCTGGGAACGTCCGCTGAACATGCTGGGGCAAAAGCATGAGGTGGTCGCCATCCGTTTGATGGACCCGCGCGAGGCGGAACTGCCCGACGTGGGCATGGTGGTGATGGAAGACGCCGAGACGGGCGAGCAGTTGTTTGTGGATACGCACGACGCAAAGTTCCGCCGGCGGTTTTTGGAAGGGGTGCAGAAACGCGAGGAGGAACTGGCGCGCGCCTTCAAACGCGCCGGCGTGGATATGCTGACGCTTTCGACGGAGGATGACCTGATTCGAGCCATCCTGCGCTTTGCAAAGCGCCGTCAGCGGAGGAAGGCATAAGGTGACGTTCCTCTGGTCTTCTCTGCTTGGTTTGCTGGCGCTCCCGCCCCTGCTGGCGCTGACGTACTTCATCCTTCAGCGGCGGCGGAGCGAACGGGCGGCAAAGTGGGGCTTGGGGGCGGCGCAAAGCCCGGGCGGCGAATCCGCCCTCCCGCCGGGACGAGGCGGCGCGATGCGCCATCTCCCGGCGATGATCTTTTTGCTGGGCGTCACCCTCCTGCTCTTTTCGCTGGCGCGTCCACAGGCGACCGTCAGCCTGCCGCGCTACGAAGGGACTGTGATCCTCGTCTTCGACGTTTCCGGCAGCATGGCGGCGGATGACATCGCCCCCACCCGCATGGAAGCCGCGAAAGCCATCGCCGCAAATTTTGTCAACGACCAGCCCGCCAATGTGCGCATCGGCGTGGTGGCGTTCAGCGACGGCGGGCTTACCGTCCAGCCGCCCGGCGCCAACCGCGAAGGGACTCTTGCCACCATCGAACGACTCGTTCCCCGCCGCGGCACCTCGCTGGGCAACGGCATCCTCGTGGGACTCAACACCATTGCGGTGGATGCCGGCGACCCGCCCCTCGTCAACACCAACAGCCTTTCCACCGCCGATGACGTGCTGACCACGCCGCAGGGCTGGTATCCCTCGGCGGTCATTCTGCTCTTCAGCGACGGCGAAAACAACGACCCGCCCGACCCGCTCGCCATCACCGATCTGGCGGCAGACCTGGGCGTGCGCATCTACACCATCGGCGTGGGCAGCCTCGAAGGCGCCGACATCCGCGTCGAAGGCATGACCATCCACACCCAAATGAACGAAGCGCTCCTCATGCAAATTGCCCAAACCTCCGGCGGGCAATACTACTTCGCCGGCGACAGCGCCGGTCTGCGCCGCATTTACAACGACCTCGAACCGACTCTCGCCATCAAACCCGAAAAACTGGAACTGACCTCCCTGCTGGCAGGGCTCAGCATGTTGGTCTTTCTCGCCGCCGGCGCGCTTTCCATGTCCTGGTTTGGGCGCGTGATCTGAGTCTCTCGGCGTCGCCCTCTCCCGATGCTGGCATGGGTTTGAAGGTCAGAAACTTTGGAGCCCATAGGAGCATGAAGCAATGAGTTTCATCTGGTCTCCCTTACTGGTTTTACTGCTGATTTTGCCGCTGACCGCCGCGGCGTACCTGCTCGCCCTGCGAAGACGCCGGCGCTTCGCTGTGCGCTACTCCAGCCTGTCGCTCATCCGCGAAGCCGCCTCCCATCAGACCTGGTGGCGGCGTCACCTGCCCTTTGCCCTCTTCCTGCTGGCGCTTGCCTCGCTCATCCTTGCGCTGGCGCGCCCGGTTGCCACAGTTGTCGTCCCCTCCAACAAAGCCACCATCATCCTCGCCATGGACGTATCCCGCAGCATGTGCGCCACCGACATCCTCCCCAACCGCCTCGAAGCCGCCAAAGACGCCGCTCAGGCGTTCATCCAGAATCACAAATCGGGCAGGCAAATCGGCATTGTGGCATTTGCCGGCTTTGCCGAACTCATCCAGCCGCCCACCACCGACACGCAAACGCTCACCGAAGCGGTCGAAAACCTGACCACCGCCCGCCGCACCGCCATCGGAAGCGCCATCCTGCGCTCGATTGACGCCATCGCCGAGGTGGATAACCGCATCGCGCCCAGCGGCAACACCGCCGCATCGTCCGGCGGGACCTCGGACCTGCCTCCGTCCGAGGCGCCTCTTTCTCCCCATATCATTGTCCTGCTCACCGACGGCGCCAGCAACGCCGGTCCGCCGCCCCTCGCCGCCGCCGCTCAAGCCGCCGCGCGCGGCATCCGCATCTACACCATCGGCTACGGCACCTTCAACAACACCACCCGCATGGACTGCGGCGACGACTTCAACTCCGACCAGTTCTTCTTTGGCGGCGGCGGCTTCCAATTCGAGCCGCAGACCGGTTCCCGCGACTTCCGCCTGCAAATTGACGAGACCACCCTCAAGCAAATCGCCGATGTCACCGGCGGCTCTTACTACTTCGCCTCCAGCGCCACCGAACTGGAAGATGTTTTTCAAAACCTGCCGTCCTTCGTGGTTGCCACGCGCGAGACGATTGAGGTGAGCGTGTTCTTCACCGCCTTTGCGGCGGTCATGATTCTGCTGGCAATGTATCTCTCTTTGCGCTGGCACCCGTTGGGATGATATATTTGGGGGATGTTTACCTCCAGCAATGAAAAAGCCGGGCAATTCTGGGCGGGCGTGCGCGCCGAATTCCCGCTCCTGATCGGCGTCTTTCCCTTCGGCATGATCTACGGCGCGCTGGCGTTGAATGCGGGGCTTTCCAAAGCCGCCGCGCAGATGATGTCTTCCATTGTGTTTGCGGGGTCTTCGCAGTTCGTGGCGGCGCAGTTGATTCACGAATCGGCGCCGGGGCTGGTCATTGTGCTGACGATTGCCGTCGTCAACCTGCGGCACATGCTCTACTCCGCTTCGCTCGCCCCGTACCTTGCCTCCCTTTCGACGCGCTGGAAAACGCTGTTATCGTACCTGCTCACCGATGAGGCGTACGCTCCCACCATCCTCCACTATGAGCGCAGCGGCGTTCAGCCGTTCGGACACTGGTTTTTGTTGGGGGCGGGGCTGGCGCTCTGGTCCACGTGGCAGGTCAGCACGGCGCTGGGCATCTTCCTGGGCGCCGCCATTCCCGATTCCTGGTCGCTGGATTTTGCCCTGCCGCTGACGTTCATTGCGATGGTGGTGCCAGCCCTCAAGGGACGCCCGTACATTGCAGCGGCTCTCTCTGCGGGGATTGTGGCGCTGGCTGCCCATGCTTTGCCGTTCAAACTTGGCTTGATCCTCGCCGCCCTGACCGGCATTGCCGCGGGAACGGTTTTGGAAGGGTGCGAAGCGCAAAAAGGAGAGATGCGATGAACATCTGGCTGGTGATGCTCCTTGGCGGGCTGGTCACGTTTGGGATGAGGGTTTCGCTTATTTATTTGTTTGGAAGGTTCCAGGTCCCGGAGACGATGCGGCGGGCGCTGCACTACGTTCCGCCGGCGGTGCTTTCTGCCATCGTTTTCCCGGAATTGTTTTTACCCAGCGGCGCGTTCGATGTTTCGCTGACGAACGCCCGTCTGCTTGCCGGTCTTGCCGCCATTCTAACGGCGTGGTTCAGCAAGAACACGCTCATCACCATCCTGACGGGGATGGCGGCGCTGGTTTTGCTGCAATATCTTTAGATAACGAAAGCCTTGCGTAACTTGCACTCTTTGCGAAGCGCGCAATACGGCGTTAGAGAACGCCAAATATGCGCTGTCGTGCAGTACTGAAAAGCCGTTGTGATTAGAGGAAGAGGGTGTAAACCTGTCCGTCCCCCGCTTCGCGCGCGCCAGCCAGCGCTTCCCGTCCCTTTTCGATCAACATCTCGATTTCGGTTGCCGCAGTGACGCGCAGCGCGGCTGCCACCCCTGCTCCCAGTTTCAAGTCGAGGGCGGTGCCGTCGAGCAGGGTGATGTTGGCGTTTTGAATCCCTTTGAGGATGCGGGCGGCGATTTTTTCAGCGTCCTGCCCGATGACTCCGGGCAGAGGGATGAGGAAGAGGTTCTCGCCAATCCGCCCGGCGCCGTCGTAGGGGCGGCTTTTTTCCCGGATTGCCTGGGCAATCAGCACCAGCACGTCTGAGGCGGTTTCTTCGCCGTGTTTTTGCGCCAGTTCGCGGAAGTTTTCGACCTCGATGGCGATGAGGCTCAGAGGAGATTGGGCGCGGCGGGCGCGTTCGAGTTCGCCGCGCGCGAGCGTGAGGAAGGCTTTTTCGTTGAGGGTCTTGGTGAGCGGATCGAACATGGCGGTCTGTTCGAGCGCGCTTCTGGCAGTGACGAGACGATTGCTCAATTCCAACATGCGCTGACCGATGTACACGCGCGATTTCAGCTCGAGCGGCACGATGGGTTTGTGCAGGTAATCATCCGCTCCGCCCTGGGGTGAGGCGATGTCCATATCCTGCGATTTGAAGACGATCAGCAGGATGTAGATGTAGTAGGGCGGCTTTGCTTCACGCAGGCGTTTGACGAATTGTGCTTTCTCGGCGTCGGTTGTGTCGTGGTCCACGATGACAAAGCGGATTTCTCCCTCCCGCAGAATTTGCATGGCGTCCTCGCTGTTCGCCGCCATGACGGTTTCGTGTCCGTTGTGCTCCAGCACCTGCTGGATGACGGAACGTTCCACTTCGTCATTGTCGAGGACGAGAATTTTCATGCCTGTATCTCCGTTGGGGATTATATCGTATGCGCCTGGGGGGTAAAGAAGGAGCGGGAGTCCATCCCGCTCGATTTATTGCGGCTTTTGCAAATTTCCTTCCAAGTCCAGTTCGGGAGCGATGCGCCGCATGGCTTGGATGACGTTGCCCACATGCTCCCATAATTCGACGCCGAACTCCTGCGCGGCGCGTTCCATCTCTGGGCGGGAGGCGCCGGCGGCAAAGGCTTTGTCTTTCCACTTCTTTTTGACAGAGGCGGGTTCGAGGTCATAGAGCGAGCGGGAGGGGCGCACCAATGCGACGGCGGTGATCAGCCCGGTGATTTCGTCGCAGGCGGCAATGGCTTTGCGTACCAGCGTGTCGCGCGGCATGTTCATGTGGTCGGCGTGACTCAGGATGTCTTGGATGATGTCTTCGGGCACGCCGCGTTCGCGCAGGATGGGAGCGCCATCCTGCGGGTGTTGTTCGAGCGTGGGGTGGATTTCCCAGTCGAAATCGTGGAGCAAGCCGATCAGCCCCCAGCGCTCCACGTCTTCGCCGAATTTTTCGGCGTAGAAGCGCATGGCGGCTTCCACCGAAAGCATGTGACGCACCAAGCCTTCGTTTTTGACGAATTCACGCACCAGAGAGAGGGCTTCATCGCGGGTCATAGTCACCTTTAGAGTGTTGAGGATGTTTCCAAGCCGTATTGCGCCGCCAGTTCGTCGAGCAGGGCTTCCACCTCGTCGAGGAAGTGGTCGAGCGCTTCGACGCGTTCGCTCATGCCAGCCACCAGCCCCAGTTGACCGCAGGCGGCGCGCCAGGGGCTTTCCGCTTCTGGCACGGCGTCCACGGCGAGCGTCCAGGTTTGTAGAAGGGACCACAGGGCGGCGTGGGGGTTGTCGCCGGCGAGCATCGCCAGGATTGCCTTTTCGTAGTAGTTCAGGCGCGCGGGGTGAATGCGGGCGTCAACGCGGTTGTTTTTCGTTGCGGCTTCGAAAGCGAGACGCCAATCGGAAAGCCAGGCTTGGATGGCGGACGGTTCCAGCCCTGCGGCGCCCATCAAGCCGTTGAGCGCCGCGTCCATGCCTGGACGCCCAGCCGTTTCTGCCCGTTCGGCAAATTCCAGCATCAGACGCCTCTCCTGCAATGGCGGACCGGATAACTCCGCCACCGCGTTGACGGCGTGGTAGAGCGACTTCATGTATTTTGCCACGTCGGTGGGGGTGACCGAGCCGCTCACTTCGAGCAGGTCGCGCCAGATTTGCCGTCCATGCGAGAGCAGTTCGCGCGAGCGGTGCAGGGCAGGCGCCGGCGCGTTGAACTCGGACCCCGCCCGCAGACCCGCCTGCACGAATTCGAAGAATTTTTCGCGCTCGTAGAGGAGCATGGGGTCGTACATTTCCCAGCCCAGCCAGGGGTCGAGGCGCAGTTCGCGCGGGCGTTTGAATTCGGCTTTGGCGCGGTGACCGATGTCCACGTGAAAGTCGGGGGTGAGTTTGATGAATTCGCGGCGGTGCCGCGGTTCGCTGGCGTGGACGAAGATGATGTCAATGTCGGCGGTGCCGCCGAGCAGGGGGTCGAGTTGATCGTCGGCGAGGGCGCCGGTCAGGTAGGCGGCGATGATGTCCTTGTCGTTGTAGGCGCGTTCCTGGGCGGTCTCTCGTGCAATTTTGATCAGGGATTCGCGTGTGACTCGCATAATCTGTTCCTTGGTTCAAGCCGCCGGGGGAGAGGGTCAGGCTTCGGGGATGGGTAAGGTTTGTTGAAACGGAGGCAGGTTGAGGCTTTGTCGGATGCGGTTTTCGATGAATTTGAGGTGTTCGGGGTTTTGGACGATGTTCAGGTTGTTGGTGTCAATGGTCAGCACTGGGGTGTGGTCGAAGGGTTTGGAGAAGAATTCCTCGTAGGCGAGGTTGAGTTCGTGGATGTAGGAGCGTTCCATCTGGCGTTCGTAGGGGCGGTCGCGCAGGGCGATGCGCTGCATGAGGGTGTCGGTGCTGGCTTGCAGGTAGACGAGCAGGTCGGGCTTTTGGATTTTTTCGGCAAGCGCTTCGTGGACTTTGTAGTACATGTCGAGTTCGTCGCCTTGGAGGTTGATGCGGGCGAAGAGGGCGTCTTTGGCGAAGGTGTAGTCGGCGATGAGGTTTTTGCCGGTGGCGAGCAGTTCGTTGACGGTGCGGCGCTGTTGGTGATAGCGGCTGAGCAGGAAGAAGATTTGGGTTTGAAAGGCGTAGCGTGCGCGGTCGCTGTAGAAGTCGGAGAGGAACGGGTTTTCTTCGAATACTTCGAGCAGGATTTCGGCGTCGAAGGCGGGTTGTAAGAGGCGGGCGAGGGTGGTCTTGCCTACTCCGATCACCCCTTCAATGGCGACATACATGGATTACGCTCCAGAGGGCAGGTTGGGTTAAGGATACCATAGTTGAGGTGTGCGTCGTCAGGGTGTGTTTGGTTATGAAGTTAACGAAGAACACGAACAGGACTTACGCAGAACCTTGCATGGAGCGCGTTCTCTAACGCGCAGACTGGATAATCAACGTTAGAGAACGTTGGCGTAAGTCCTGATTTTGAATAGTTGCTCTGTTGCAATCATGAGTCTACTGCAAAAAGGTTTTTGTCCATAAAGGACACGAAGTACACAAAGGAATTCCGCAAGAGGAAATTCAAAATCCTGGAATTTGGCGCAAGATAAGGTCAAGAAACTTCGTGGCGTTTGTATCCACCGTGCTTGAAAAAGGTTTTTGCAGCAGAGGCAATCATCAAAAATCTTGTGTGTTTTACGCCATTGCAAGCATGTCATTGCGAGCGGCGCTTCGCGCTGCGAAGCAATCCCCTCGCAGACCGGGAGATTGCTTCCCCCGCGCTTCGCTCGGGGCAGGCGCTGCACGCGCAGTGACAACCTCAAAGGTGTCTGGGACAGAGCAATTATTTTTTCTTTTTCGGCTTTGGCGCGGGTTTCTTCGCTTTGGGCTTTGCGGAGGCGCCGTCTTTCGCGGTTTTCTTCGGCTTTGTTTTGCCGGCGGCTTTTTTCTCTTCGCGGATGAACTTTTCCACCGTCCAGGCTGTGTTGACGGAGACGACTTCCTCGCCAGGTTTCACTTCCACCACCACATCGCCCTTCGCTGCAGCGCGTTTGCGCAGACCGGCTGCGTCGAGCCGCGTGGATTTGGGCGCGCCTTTGCTCAGATGAACGGTCGCCATGTGATTCGGTTTGTCGCTGACGACGCCGGCGAGCCGCGTCTTGCCAGTCAGTTCCCAGGCGATGACGCCCTTGCCGTAGCGTCCCTGTACGGGGAAGTCTTTTTCCTCCACGCGTTTGGCTTTGCCGTCGCTGGTGATGAGGAAGAGTTCGCCTGCGGCGGGCAGGATTTCCATGCCCACCACCTCGTCGCCGTCGTCCAGTTTCATGCCGTTGACTCCTGCCGCCACAAGACCCATCGGGCGCACGTCGTCCTCCTTGAAGCGGATTGCCATGCCGCCCGCCGTGACGAGCAAGATGTGTTTGCTCTTGTTGTCGGTCAAGCCGGCGGAGATCAGACGGTCGCCCTCGTTGACCTTGACCAGCGTGAAGGTCTGCGCCGAGGGACCAGGCAGCTCGCTGATGAGGCTCTTCTTGATCATGCCGAAGCGCGTGCAGGTGATGACGCACGTCTCTTCGGGCAGGGCGGTTTTGCGCGCGGGCAGGGCGAACACCGCCGCCAGCGAATCGGTCTCCTGCAAAGGCGTGACCTTGTAGAACAGCGAGCCTTGCGTCAACTTTTCGGCTTGCGGGATGACATGCACCGCCACCGCAGCGGCGCGCCCCGATTTGGCGACGAAGTACACCGTGTCGGTGGTGGAGGCTTTGACCAGCCAGCGCGGCGCGTCGTTGCCGGAGTGTTTGGGTTCCTTCTCGTCTGCCGTGCGTGAGACCAGCCCGTCGGCGGTCACGCCGATCCACACCTGCTGTTGGGGCAGGATGTCGGAGGCGGTGAGCGCTTTGGCGGCTTTGCCGCGTTTGGTCACGTCCACGATCTGCGTGCGGCGGCGGTCGGCGTACTGCGCCTTGACCTTGAGCAGTTCGTCTGCCACCACGCCGCGCATCAACTTGGGCGATTTCAGCAGCGTGGTCAGTTCCTTGATGAGCGCGGTCACTTCCTTGTATTCGGTCTCGATTTTTTTTCGTTCGAGCGCGGCAAGCCTGCGTAACTGCATGTCGAGGATGGCGGTTGCCTGCAGCTCGGTCAGTTTGTAGCGTTTCATCAGGCGGGAGCGGGCGGCGTCCACGTCTGCGGCGGAGCGGATGAGTTCGATGATCTCATCCAGATTTTTCAAGGCGACGAGGTAGCCTTCCAGGATGTGCGCCCGCGCTTTTGCCTTTTCCAGATCGAATTCGGCGCGTCGTTTGATGACCGTCAGCCTGTGTTCGATATAGACGCGTAATGCCTGCTTCAGCGTGAGTGTGCGCGGCTCGCCATCCACCAGCGCGAGCAGGTTGATGCTGAAGGTGGTCTGCATGGGCGTGCGCTTGTAGAGTTCGCGCAGGACGGCGTCGGGGTCGGCGTTCTTGGTCAGTTCGAGGACGATGCGCATGCCCTGACGGTCCGATTCGTCGCGCAGGTCGGAGAGTCCTTCGAGGTAGCCTTCGCGGGCGAGGTCGGCGATGCGTTCGATGAGGCTGGATTTGTTGACGGTGTAGGGCAGTTCGGTGACGATGATGCGGTTCTTGCCGCGCTCCATTTCCTCGACGTGCGCCTTTGCCTGCACGGTGATGCGTCCGCGTCCCGAGCCGTACGCCGCTTCGATGGGGTTCTCTTCCTTGTCGTCGAGCAGGATGATGCCGCCTGTGGGGAAGTCGGGTCCCTGCACGAACTTCATCAGCGTTTCCACGTCAATGTCGTCGAGCTTTTCCCACTTTTCGAGCATGTAGACGATGGCGTCTATCACCTCGCCGAGGTTGTGGGGCGGGATGGAGGTTGCCATGCCGACGGCGATGCCGGTCGCGCCGTTGACCAGCAGGTTGGGCAGGGCGGAGGGGAGTACGCTCGGTTCGGTGAGCGTGTCGTCGAAGTTGGGGACGAAGTCAACGGTGTTTTTGTTGAGGTCGGCGAGGATGTCGAGGGCGGCGGGGGTGAGGCGGGCTTCGGTGTAACGCATGGCGGCGGGCGGGTCGCCGTCCACCGAGCCGAAGTTGCCCTGTCCGTCCACGAGCAGGGTGCGCATGGAGAAGTCCTGCGCCATGCGCGCCATCGCTTCGTAAACGGCGGCGTCGCCGTGCGGGTGATATTTCCCCAGCACTTCGCCGACGATACGGGCGGATTTTTTGTAGGGCGAATCGGCGCGGATGCCCATGTCGTACATGGCGTAAAGGATGCGGCGCTGGACGGGTTTGAGTCCGTCGCGGGCGTCGGGCAGGGCGCGCGCCACGATCACGCTCATGGCGTAATCGAGGTAGGATTGCTGCATTTCGCGGTCAATGTCTATTTTGCGTATGGTTCCAAGATCCATGAAGACTCCAGATGCCAGCCGCAAAGTCACGGAGAACACAGAGGCGTTTGTTTTCTCGGTGTCTCCGTGACTCAGCAGCGAATGTATGTTCTATGGCGGGACAATCTTACGGGGAAAGGGGGAGGGCGTCAAGTGACGCGCCGCTTGCGAAGGATGGAGCGAATCGCGATGGTCAGGATGGTCAGGAAGGTGAGAGGCGCGTAGAAAAGCGCGAACGTTGTCAGGGCGGGGAGAGCCGCGCTTTCGGATGCCCGCAGGGTGAGGTAGGCGGTGTAGAGCAGGTAGTAGGAGAACAGGATCCCGCCCTCGAAGCGCGAGACGCGGCTGTCAATGTAGAAGATGGGCAAGGTGACGACCGCAACAAAGATCATGACCGGGATGTCGAAGCGCAGGGCGTTTTCTGCAATGGCGATGCCGCCCGGCGCGACCAGCCCGGCCAGCCCCAGTACGCCGAGCAGGTTGTAGATGTTGCTCCCTATGGCGTTGCCGACGGCAATGTCGCTCTCGCCCCGCAGCGCGGCAATGACCGAGGTGGCAACCTCCGGCAGAGAGGTGCCGGCGGCGACGATGGTCAAGCCGATTGCCAGTTCGCTGACGCCCAGCGCCGCCGCGATGGCGGTCGCTGCGTTGACCAGCCAGCGCGCGCCCAGCACCAGCAATCCCAGCCCGGCGGCGATGAACAGAAGGTATTTCAGGATGTTGCGCGGTGTGGAGGCTTCCTTTTGGGCGTATTCCTGGGCATATTCCTGCTGAATTTTTTTGCTTTCCTGCCGGCTCTGGCGCAGGGAAAACAGGGTGTAGGCAACCACTCCCGTGAACAGGAGCGCGCTGTCGAGTTTGCCAAGTTTTCCATCTGCAACGAGCAGGGAGGTCAGCAGGGAGATGCCAATCATGATGGGGGCATCCAGGCGGATGAGTTGCTCGGCGATGAGCAGCGGGGCAAAGAGGGCGCTCAGACCCAGCACGAACAGGATGTTGAAGATGTTCGAGCCGATGATGTTGCCGATGGTGATGTCGCCCTGCCCGCTGACTGCGGCTTGGAGGGAGACGGCAATTTCCGGCGAGGCGGTGCCGAGGGCAACGATGGTCAAGCCGATGACGAGGGGTGAAATGCCGAAAGCCGCCGCCAGGCGCGAGGAACCGCGCACCAGCAGTTCGGCGCCAAGGATCAGAACGATCAGCCCTGCGATGAAAAGGAGGATGGTGGTTGACATTTGCTTTCTCCCGAATCAGCCGGCGCCGATAGTGTTTCGATTGTTGTGTAAAAGTGGCGCGAGATTAATCTCGCAGTACGAATTTACACAACTTTCGACACACAATCCCAGTCCCGCCCGGCTGGGGAGATATTGTATCCCCTTTTTTCGCGGTTCGGCGTAAAAGACGGCGCAAGAGAGCGCTTATTACGCTCCGGGCGAGAACGTCCGCCTGTTTTGCGCGGAATAGAAAACGCCGGGCAGTTTGTTGCATCTGCCCGGCGTCTGTTCAGGGTTTGAATTCGATGGTGCGCGTGACGCACATGCCGTTCACGCCGTCTTCGGAGCAGAGCGTAATGGTTGCGCGGAATTTGTGTCCGCTGGGGTCGTAGTTGAAGGCGGGGGAACTCACAACCAGTTTATCGCCGCCCGGCAGCGCTTTTTTCGCGTCAATGCCGGAACAGCCGTTGCGATTGGTGAAGTCGTTGTCGTTCAGCGAGAGGGTGATTTTGGCATCCAGGTCCTGCGCCGAGAGCGAGATGGATTTGAAAGTGATTCCGCCGGTGTTTTGCAGTTTGAATTCCACCCACCAGCCGGTGCCGCTGCAGGCTTCCAGCCCGTTGTAGTCAACGGCGAAATCGGGGACAGGCGTTGGCGTGGGAGGAGGCGTGAAGACCGGCAGCGCCTGGATGTTGCCGACGAGGGTGGCGTATTCGCCCCACAACCAGCAGAATTCGCCGGGCGAATTGGGGTTGGCAACGTACCAGTAGTTTCCGAGCGCGTCGCGCCCGTAGACCTCGGTCACTTCGCCCACCAGCAAAGCGCCAACGCGGTCATAGGCTTTGCCGGGACCGACGCGGCAGTTGGTGGCAACGGAAACGCTGATGAGCGGCACGGAGGGGGTGGCGGTGAACTCCGGGGTTGGCGTGAAGGTAAGGGTGGGAGAGGCTGTGGGCGGGGCGGGGGTGAAGGTGACAGTCGGCGGCGCGCCTGGTTGGGCGCTCTGGGTCTGGATGACCGAGAGGGTCTGTACGACCAGCGTGTTGATGAGATTGGGGTTGGGCGTTGTCGTCACGGCGGTTGGGGCGCACGCCGCCGTTGAAATGACCAGTATGAGGACAAGAAGAAGCGGAGATGGCTTGAACATGGAACTCCTTTCGCTGGCATCATAGGGTTTTTAATCAGGACTTACGAGTAATCAACGTTCTCTAAC
The DNA here is from genome assembly GCA_034432325.1 of Anaerolineales bacterium. Lineage (GTDB taxonomy): Bacteria > Chloroflexota > Anaerolineae > Anaerolineales > Villigracilaceae > Defluviilinea. Next base: position 6,910 of record DAOUBY010000110.1, on the reverse strand, counting down.
GTTGATTATCCGGTCTGCGCGTTAGAGAGCGCGCTCTACGCAGGGTTTTGCGTAAGTCTTGTTAATGACGAAATCATCGCCGAATGAGTTCCTTGTCGAAGGCTGAGAGTCAAGGAGCCGCCTCCTGTTTTGCAGAGGGGCGGTTCAAAATGCAACGGCAGAAAAGCCTGCCTTATAGGCACGAACACCTTGCGCAACTTGCGCTCGCAAATACAGCGGTAGAGACCGCCAAATACGCGCTTTTGCGAAGAATTGTCTATGGCTTGAAGTTGAGTTCCTGTTTGAGGCAGGCGCCTTTGAGGCTGGGTTCGGTGCAGGCGGTGACGGTGACGTTCAGGGTGTGTCCGCTGGGGTTGTATGCCAGCGGCGGCGAACTGATGGTCACCGCGCCGCCGGAGGGGAGTGAATCCACAGTGACGGGGGCGTTGCATTTCTCCCGCCGTGTAAAGTCATTGGAGTCGAGCGAGGCGGTTGTGTTGGCGGTGGCGTCCTTCATGGTCAGGGAGAAGGATTGGAAAGCCGCCGCGCTCGAGTTGGTCAGGCGAAAGTCCAGCCACCAGACGGTGCAGTTTCCCACGCGCTGAAAGGTGACGGTGAAACTGCCGGAGGGAGGTTCGGGAGAGATGTAGGAGATGTAGAGGGTATTCCCGGAGATGGTGGCATACTTGCCCGAAACCCAGCAAAATTCGGGGGTTTGATGGGGGTTGCGGATGTACCAAAACTCGCCTTTCGGTTCCCGCCCGACGATTTCGGCTGTTTCGCCCACCTCAAGGACGTCCACCTGCTCATACAGCACGCCGGGACCTGCCCGGCAGTTGGTCGCCACCGAGACGCTGATGAGGGGGATTTCGGGGGTGGCGGTAAATTCGGGGGTGAAGGCGGGGCTTGGGAGGGGAGTCGGGCTGGAGGTCGGGGGAGAGGCGGTGAAGGTTGGCGAGGGAGGGTTGGCAAGACTGGCTTGCGTCTGGCGGGCGGCGACGGTCTGCACGATGGCGGTGGCAAGGGTGTTCGGGTCTGCGGTGGCGGCGGGGGCGGGCAGTCCGCAGGCAAGCGAGGCGGTGAGCAGAACGATGAGGGCGGCAAGGGGAAGGGATCGCTTTCGCATACGGCTCCTTTTGTTGGCGTCATCATACCAAATTTTGCAACCGCAGGATGAGGTAGCCGCGGGTGAGCCATTTGCGCTGGAGCGCCAGCCGCCAGCCTTTGGCGGCGAGCCGTTCTGCCGCGGCGATGAACCATGGACGCGCGCCGTAGGTTTTTGCGGCGGCGGTTTCGGCGGCGGCGCGTTTCCACGCCTGGAAGAAGCGGTGGATGGGTTCGCCCGGCACGACGCGGTGGATGAAATTTTTCGGCAGGATGGTTTGAAATTCAGACGGGTCGAACCCCAGCCGGAAGTTGGTGCTGAAGACCAGCGCTTCGAACGCCCACTTTCCGCTTTCCTCTTTTCTTGCCAGATTCGCCGCCCAAATGCTCCCAAATGGATTGGAGGTGCCTTCGATCATCAGCCCGCCCGGCAGGACGTATTGCGCCAGCATCTCGCAGGCGGGGGCAAAATCGGCTTCTTCGTATTGGCGCAGGACGTTGAAGGCGCGGATGAGCCGCACATGTTCGCCGGGCTGAAGCGGCAGGTTGAATCCGCCGAGACGGAAGAAGGTTTGTTCGTCGGCAAAGGGCTGGGCGGCTTCGACGCGTTCGCGGTCAATTTCCACGCCGAGGATTTTCAGGCGGGGGTTGAGGCGGCGGAAGCGCTGCGCCGATTCGAGCGTGGTGCGCGGGTCGAAGCCGTAGCCGAGGTCCACGAAGAGGGCATCGGCGAAGGAGCCATCGGTGCGCGTGAGAAGCGAGGGTTCGTAGAGCAGGAGGAAGTTGTCCACGCGGCGGAGGCGGTTGGATGCGGTTTTTCCGCGGGTGGGTTGTCCGAGCGGTTTTTGGGAGCGCGGCATGTTCGTTATTAACGTGAGTTCGGTATAAGGGTCGAATTCAGAAATGCACCGCAGCGACGCAGAGTTCGCGGAGATTTTTCCCAAGGTTTTCTTTGTGTTCTCCGCGTCTCGGCGGTCATCCCGAATTGAGGTTTATTATAAACAGGACTTACGCAAAACCCTGCGTAGAGCGCGTTCTCTAACGTGCAGACTCTCTAGTCAACGTTAGGGAACGTTGATTAGGCGTAAGTCCTGATAAAAAGAAACTCACCCTCGAGGCGTTTTCGAGGGTGAGTGGGAGATGAACGAGTGGGCTGTTTAGTCGCCCGCTTCGGCGTCGGGGAGTTCGGTTTTTTGTTCGGGACCGCTCGAGGCGGCTTTTCCCATTTGCTGGGCGAGGCGTGCGCGGTTGAAGCCCGTCCCTGCCGGGATGAGTTTGCCGATGATCACGTTTTCCTTCAAGCCGATGAGCGGGTCGGTGGCGGCGGCGATTGCCGCGCCCGCCAGCACTTTGATGGTGTGCTGGAAGGAGGAGGCGGAGAGGAACGAGTCGGTGCTGAGCGAGGCTTTCGTCACGCCAAGCAGAACTTCGGAGAATTTGGCGGGCTGTTTGCCTTCAGCCAGCAGGCGCTCGTTGACTTTGCGGATTTCGAGGCGGTCCACCGTATCGCCGGGCAGGTAGGGGGCGTCGCCGGGGCGGGTGATCTGCACTTTGCTCATCATCTTGCGGATGATGGTTTCGAAGTGCTTGTCGTGGATGTTTTGACCCTGCGAGCGGTACACCTTTTGGACTTCGGTGAGCAGGTACATCTGGCAGGCTTCGCGTCCCTGAATTTTCAGCACGCGGTGCGGGTTGAGCGAGCCTTCGGTCAGCGGTTGACCGGCTTCCACGTGTTCGTTGTTTTTCACCAGCAGGCGGGAGGTGGTGGGAATTTCGTAGGTGACGGATTCTTTCTGGTCGTAGGAAACGACGACCTTGCGTTCCTTTTTCTCGACGCGGACGCGCCCGGCATGCTGGGCGACGATCTTTGCCTCGCCGAGCGTTGCCAGCACTTCCCCAGCCTTGACCTCCGCCTCGTCTTTGACCTCGATCTTCCAGTCTTCGGGGATGGTGTATTCGTCGCTGACCAGCTGGCTGTTTTCGATGACCACTTCGCGCAGGTCGGCGTATTTTTCAGACTGGTCAATGCGCAGCGTGCCGCTGATTTCCGCAATGAAGGCTTCGCCTTTGGGCTGTTTGCGCGCCTCGAAGAGTTCCTCCACGCGGGGGAGACCGGTGGTGATGTCAGCGCCGCCGGCGGCCACACCGCCGGTGTGGAAGGTGCGCAGCGTCAACTGGGTGCCGGGCTCGCCGATGGATTGCGCCGCGACGATGCCGACCGCCGCGCCGAGTTCCACCATGGTGCCGCGCCCCAGGTCAATGCCGTAGCATTTGGCGCAAATGCCGTGCTGAAGTTCGCACGTCATGGGCGAGCGCACTTTGACTTCCGCCACGCCCGATGCGGAAATGCGGCGGGCAAGTTCGTAGTTGATCAGGTCGCCGTTTTCGCCGATGATCTCGCCGGTCTGCGGGTCAATCACGTTTTCCGCCAGGACGCGGCTGTAGAGGCGGCTGGACATGGACTGCCCCGCCACATCGTCTTTGCGGCGAATCCACACGCCGTCGGTGGTGCCGCAGTCATATTCGTTGATGATGATGTCCTGGGCGATGTCCACGAGGCGGCGGGTGAGGTAACCGGCGTCTGCGGTACGGAGGGCGGTATCTGCCAGACCTTTGCGCGCGCCGTGTGTGGAGATGAAGTATTCCTGCGCGGTCAGCCCTTCGCGGAAGTTCGAGCGAATGGGCATGGGGATGATGCGTCCGGACGGGTCTGCCATGAGACCGCGCATGCCCGCCAGCTGCGAGATGGTGGAGAAGCCGCCTTTGGTGGCGCCGGATGTCGCCATGGTGGAGAGGTTGCCGTCCGGGTCCATGTGTTTCTTGACAGCCTCTGCCACCTTGTCGGTGGTTTCCTGCCAGATTTCGATTTCGCGCTCGTTCTTTTCCTGCTCGGTCAGCAGGCCGCGGCGGAAGTCTCGCTGAACGAGTTCCACTTGTTTGAGCGCATCTTCGATGATGGCGCGGCGTTCCGGCGGGATGGAGATGTCGGCGACTGCCAGCGTGGTGCCGGATTTCATGGCGTATTCGAAGCCGATGGCTTTGATTCTGTCCGCCACTTCGGTGGTCTTTTCCTGTCCGCACAGTTCGTACACGTCGGCGATGAGGTCTTTCACGCCGCCTTTGTCGAGTTTTTCGTTGACGAACTGAACTTCTTCGGGAAGGACGCGGTTGAAGATCACGCGCCCGACGGTCGTGTCAATGACGCGCGTCTGCGGTTCGGGGAGGCGGTTGCCCTTGTCGTCGTACCAGGTCTTTGCCAGCAGTTTGATTTCGGTGTGAATCTGCACCTGTCCCAGTTCGTAAGCCATCTCCACTTCGTCCATGTTGGCGAAGGCGCGCCCGTCGCCTTTGTGCGCCGCTTTCTGCGACATGGTCAGGTAATAGACGCCCAGCACCATGTCCTTGGAGGGGGAGATGATGGGTTCGCCGTCGGCGGGTTTGAGCAGGTTCTTCGAGGCGAGCATCAATTGGCGGGCTTCCTGCACGGCTTTCTGGGAAAGCGGAACGTGGACAGCCATCTGGTCGCCGTCGAAGTCGGCGTTGAAGGCGGTGGTGACGAGCGGGTGCAGTTGGATTGCTGAGCCTTCGATGAGGATCGGTTCGAATGCCTGGATGCCCAGACGGTGCAGGGTGGGGGCGCGGTTCAGCAGAACGGGACGTTCGCCGATGACGCCTTCGAGCGCCTCCCACACTTCGGGGCGGTTGCGTTCGATGAGGCGGCGTGCGCCTTTTACGTTGGCGGCATAACCGTTCTGCACCAGTTTCGCAATCACAAAGGGACGGTAGAGTTCCAGCGCCATGGTCTTGGGCAAACCGCACTGGTTGAGTTTCAACTGTGGACCGACCACGATGACCGAGCGCCCGGAGTAGTCCACGCGCTTGCCGAGCAGGTTGCGGCGGAAGCGTCCCTTTTTGCCTTTGAGCATGTCGCTCAGCGATTTGAGTTCGCGGCGTCCGCGGCGGGAGAGCGCCTTGCCGCGCTGGGAGTTGTCAATCAGGCTGTCTACGGCTTCCTGCAGCATGCGCTTTTCGTTGCGGATGATGACATCCGGCGCGCCGAGTTCGAGCAGGCGTTTGAGGCGGTTGTTGCGGTTGATGACGCGGCGGTAGAGGTCGTTGAGGTCGGAGGTGGCGAAGCGTCCGCCGTCGAGCTGCACCATGGGGCGCAGGTCGGGCGGGATGACCGGCAGGATGGTGAGGATCATCCATTCGGGGCGGTTGCCAGAGCGGCGGAAGGCTTCCACAACTTTGAGGCGGGTGGTGGCTTTCTTGCGCTTCTGTTTGGACTTGGTGGTCTTGACCTCGTGCCAGAGTTCCTCCGCCAGTTTGTCGAGGTCGAGGCGTTCGAGGATGTCGTAGAAGGCTTCGGCGCCCATGTCGGCGCGGAAGACCTGCCCCCAGCGCTGTTTGAGTTCACGGTAGCGGGTTTCGCTGAGGAAGGTGAAGGGGCGCAGTTCGAGCAGTTCGTCGCGCATGCGCGAGGACTGGTTCGATGAAGCGGAGCTTTGTTCTTCCAGTTGGGAGCGCAGGGCTTCCATCTGCATGTCGGCGTCGGCTTTGACGCGCCCGGCTTCCATTTTGAGTTCTTCGATTTCTTTGGCGCGCCGGTCTTTGACCTCGTTCTCGACGGCTTCCAGGCTCTTCTGGACGATCTTTTGAACCTGCGTGAGATGTTTGGCGGTGATTTTTTCACCGGCGGGCACGATCTGTTCGCCGGTCAGTTCGAAGACGATGGCTTTTTTGGCAGCCTCGCCCATTTGAGCCTGAAGCAATTTTTCGAGTTTCTGACCTTCCTTGGAGAAGGGCTCGTGTTTTTCGGCAATCGCTTCGTCGTAACCCTGTTCGAGGCTGGCAATCTTTTGTTTGAGGTCGTTCAGGGTGTGGTCGCGTTTGGTTTTGATTTCGGCAATCTTGGCGTTGATTTCCGCCGCCTGTTCGCGCTCGGAGACGGAGATTTCATCTTCGAGGCGTTTAAGGGCTTTGGCGCGGGCATCCTCGTCCACGTAGGTGACGATGTATTGGGCGAAGTAAAGCACACGGTCCAGGTTGCGGCGGGAAATGTCCAGCAACATGCCCAGGTAGGAGGGGATGCGGCGGGTGTACCAGATGTGAGCCACCGGGGTCGCCAGGGCGATGTGTCCCATGCGTTCACGGCGGACGGAGGAACGGGTCACCTCGACGCCGCACTTGTCACAGACGATGCCTTTGTAACGGGGGTTCTTGTATTTGCCGCAGTAGCACTGCCAGTCCCGTTGGGGACCGAAGATGGCTTCGCAGAACAAGCCGTCCTTTTCGGGGCGCAGGCGGCGGTAGTTGATGGTTTCGGGTTTGAGCACCTCGCCATACGACCATGACAGGATGGTCTGGGGTGATGCGAGGCTGATGCGGAGTGCGGTCAGTCCCTTGGTTTCCACTGGTTCCTCTCCTTAGAAAAAGTCTATCAACAGCATGGGGGACGGCGTGTAGACGTCCTGTATAAGAGACAAACAAAGGCAAGCGCTTCGAGGGTTTTCCTCAAGCGCTTGCAGTGTTTCGTCTTTTGATTTCATCCAACGCTTGAATTATATGCAGAAACCCCTTTGAGTCAAGGAAAAAGCGGGCGGTTTTGAGCGTTCCCCTGGCGAGTTGCCTTTCTTATTCTTAGACTTACGCAAAACTTTGCGTGGAGCGCGTTGGAGAACGCGCTGGACAGGTAATTGGCGTTAGAGAGTGTTTTATAAATGGGGATTGACCGCAGATGAACACTGATTCTGAAGAAAAACGAGATGAAATTACTTTGTAAATCCAATTTCAGTACTTCACGAAAGCGCGTATTTGGCGGTCTCTA
>DAOUBY010000109.1:0-28419 GCA_034432325.1 Anaerolineales bacterium | reverse complement strand
ATCAGACTATTGACTATCAACCCGATTGCAAACAACAAACCAAACGCCAGCGCAGTCTGACCTGTCTTGGCGAGCGCCATGTTCAGCGGGCGTCCTTTTTGGGTCAGTACAATCTTGGTTGCCTGCCAGGCGAGGGGCAGGGATGCCCACGCCAACAAAGAAGCCCAGGGGATCAATCGAAGGAGAATGGCGGGAATCAAAATCAGATAAGCCGTGACCATGCAAATCACATATTGAATTTTCGTCCCCCGTTCGCCGAGCCGCACCGCCAGGGTGCGCTTGCCCGCTTTGCGGTCGTTGTCAATATCCCGCAGGTTGTTTACCACCAGAATCGCCGTGACGATCAACCCAGGCGGGACGGTCATCCACCACACGGCGGGAGGGATCGAACCCGCCTGAATGTAATACGTCCCTGCCACGGCGGCGAGACCGAAGAAGAGAAAAACAAAGAGGTCGCCCAAGCCATAATAGCCGAGCGGAAACGGTCCGCCTGTGTAGGCGATGGCGGAGAGAATTGCCGCGACGCCCAGAATGATGATGACCCATCCCCCCAGCCAGGCAAGATACAACCCAAGCAATGCCGCCAGTCCAAAGACGACTGCCATGCCCATTTTGACCTGTCTGGGTGAAAGGATTCCTGCCTGCGTCACGCGCGTGGGACCGAGCCGTTCTGCCGTGTCGGCGCCGCGTTCGAAGTCGAACACGTCATTGGCAAGGTTGCTCCCAATCTGCAGCAGCAGGGCGGTCAACAGGCAAATTAGCGCGGCATCGAGGCGAAAAACCCCGTCGCGCCATGCCAGCGCGGCGCCCATCACCACTCCCGCTGCGGCGGCGGGCAGTGTGCGCGGGCGGCTTGCCAGCATCCAGGCATTCCAGTTGAGGACGGTTCGTTTCAAGGCGTTTTGCTCCATTGGTGAATTCAATTCGCGCAGTATAACGTATAATCACGAAAACCTGCGTAGAGTGCGCTCTCTTGCGCGGGCGGCAGAGAGCGCCAAACACGTTTGTGAAGCACGGATGTTTATCACAGCCAACGAGGAGATTTATGACCCAACTGACAGGCAGCGAGCGCGCCAGATACGTCCAGGAGATGTTCACGCGCATCGCCAAACGCTACGATTTGATGAACCGCCTCATGACGGGCGGACAGGATGTCCGCTGGAGGAAACGCGTCATCGAACTGGCGCGGCTTCATCCCACCGCCTCTTTGCTGGACCTCGGAACCGGCACCGGCGACCTGGCGCGGGAGGCGCTTTCAGCGTTTCCGCAAGCCCGGGTGGTGGGAGCAGACTTCACGTTGGAGATGATGCGGGTGGGGAGGAGGATCAGCCCCCTCGATTTTTCCGCGGCAGACGCCCTTCAACTTCCATTCCCCGATGCCTCCTTTGATGCCGTGGTCTCCGGTTTTCTCATGCGCAACGTTGTGGATTTGCAAAAAGCGCTCGACGAGCAGTTTCGCGTGCTCAAAAGCGGCGGGCGGATTGTCATTCTGGATACGACGCGCCCGAAGAAAAACATCCTTTCGCCGTTCATCTGGGTTCACATGCACGTTATCATCCCCACCTTGGGCGGGCTGATTACGGGCTCACGCGACGCCTACCGCTACCTGCCCGAAACCACCGAGGGATTCGTCACTGCCGAGGAGATGGCGGCGCGCATGACAAAGGCGGGGTTCGAAAAAGTTGCCTTTCAACGCCTGATGTTCGGCACGATTGCCATTCATTGGGGCGAAAAACGATAGCGTTTTACTTTGTCGCAAACATTGTTCCATGTCACTGCGAGGAGGCTGAAAACCGACGAAGCAGTCTCCTGGCAGGCATTCGGATTGCTTCGCAATGACATCCTCGCAACAGAGCAATAGCGTTTTGATTTTTGTGTAAAAGTGGCGCGAGATTAATCTCGCAGTACGAATTTACACAACTTTGGGCATACTATCCGAAAAAATTACCTGTCCAGCGCGTTCTCCAACGCGCTGAACGCAAAGTTTTGCTTAAGTCCCAATTAGGTGCGTGGAGGAATAAAATGACCGACCTTGCCGCCGAAAAATGCATCCCTTGCCGGGGCGGGGAGCCGCCGCTAACCGAAACCGAACTTGCGGATTTCCTGCCTCGCCTTCCACAATGGCAGGCGGTGGAGCAGGACGGCGTCCTGCGCCTGCACCGCGTTTTCAAATTCAAGAATTACGCGCAAGCCGTGGAATTTACGAACAAGATTGCGGCGATTGCTGAAGAAGAAGACCACCATCCGCTCATCATCCTTGAATGGGGAAAGGTCACCGTCCAGTGGTGGACGCATGTGGTGAAAGGCTTGCACAAAAACGATTTCATCATGGCGGCAAAGACCGACGCCTTGTTCGGATAAAACCGTTACAGGCGTTTTGCGCCTTTCAACCGATTTGCCAGCCAGCCAGGCGCATTGCCGTCGGCGCGGTGCTGCTCTCAGTGGACATCCATAGCATGGCGCTGACTGCCAACAGCAGAATAAAAAGCACAATCAACAAGGCGGAAAGGATGGTTGACTCTCTGTCCATTTTTTTCTCCCCTTTCTCAGGGCGATTCTCCGGCTGCGGCGATTGTTCGGAAGAGGAAAATAACTTTTGCATATCTTTGCTCTCTTTTTTCCTATCCATTCTGCCCTATCCGCCGAAAATGAGAATACGTAGGTCTACGTATTTGGCTCATGTGTAATCCATGTGCAGACGTTAGAGAACGTCCGCTACGCGAACATTGTTTTGCACATCCTTCACAGATGAGCCACGTATTTTTTGTGTACAGGACTTACGCAAAACCCTGCATAGAGCGCGTTCTCTAACGCGCAGACTGGATAATCAACGTTAGAGAACGTTGATTACGCGTAAGTCCTGGTGTACAAAGATTTACAGATGTGCAAGAGAGCGTTTTATAAATCGGGATTTACCGCAAATGAACGCGGATGAACACTGATTCTGAAGAAAAGGCGTTCTCTAACGTTTGCGGGCAGATGCGCAAGCCTGCCCTGAGCCCGTCGAAGGGAGGCTACCCGTCCATCGGCAAAATTCCCCGCTTAATGGCATACCGAACCAATTCCATCTGATTCCTCAACCCCAATTTCTTCAAAAAACGGCTGCGGTGAATCTCGACAGTGCGCGGGCTGATCGAAAGCGCCTCCCCAATCTCCGTGCTGGATTTACCCCTCGCCGTCATTTCCAGGATTTCCCGTTCGCGCGTCGTGAGGGTCTCGTACAAATCCAGGGGCGCATCCTCAGCGCTGTAAACGCTTGCCTCCAGCCGTTCCGCAAGCCCCCTGCTCAAATACCGCTCTCCCCTCAGAACGGTGTGAATGGCGTTCAGAATTTCCCCAGGACCTGCGTCCTTCAGAATGTAGCCAGCCGCCCCCGCTCGCAAGGCTTCTACAACATAGGGTTCTGCCCCGTGCATCGAAAAGACGATGGTCTGCGTGGCGGGCGAAAGTTTTTGCGCCTGCCGCAGAACTTCCAAGCCGTTGAGATTGGGCATCATCATGTCAATCAGCAGGATATGCGGCTTGAAGAGCTCGATTTTTTTGAGCGCTTCCACGCCGTCTCCCGCTTCGCCCACCACCCTGAGTTCTGCCTCGCCGCTCAATAAATTCCGCAACCCCTGACGAATCATCGGATGGTCGTCAACCAGCAGGATGGATACGGTCATGCTTCCTCCTTTCCAGCGGTTTGCCTGTCAGAGGCAGTGCGGCAACGATTTGAGTCCCCTGGTTGAGGTATGAGTTCACGGTGAGATAGCCTCCAGCCAGGTCCGCCCGTTCGGACATGCCGCTCAAGCCCGAGGTCGGTTTGTTCAGAATCGAGGAAGTATCGAAACCTTTCCCCTTGTCCACAATTTCCAGCCACAGGGCATCATCATCTGCCGCCAGCATCACGAAAGCCTCATTTGTGTTTGCGTGGCGCGCCACGTTGGTAAGCGCCTCTTGAATGATGCGATAGGCGGTCGTTTCGATGTTGGGGGAGAAACGTTCGAGGGCGTTGGATGCGTTGAAGTGGACGCGGATTCCCGTCTGAGCGGTGAAGCGCTCGATGTGCCACTTCAGGGTGGGAATCAGCCCCAGGTCATCGAGCATGCTGGGGCGCAGGTTGAGCGACATCTCCCGCACGCGCCCGATGATTTCGGCAACCGCGTTTTGGATTTCCTGCACACTTGCTTTTTGCGCGTCCTGCGCCTGTTGTTTGACTGCCTCCAGCATGAACTGGATGCCGGTCAGCGACTGCCCGAGGTGGTCGTGCAACTCGCGGGCAATGCGGCGCCGCTCGGCTTCCTGAACGTCCACCAGGCTTTTGGAGAGCAGCCGCTGGCGTTCCCTGCTGAGACGCACCTGCTCGAACAGACGGGTATTCGCGATTGCAATCATCACATGCTCTGCCAGCCCCTGCAGGAGCGCGAGGTCTTCCTGAGAAAACTCCCTGGTTCCCGTCACGCCGCAAACGAGCGCCCCCATCACCTCGTTGTTCCGCACCAACGGCGCAACCGCCAGTTGATGAATGCCCAGCAGCCGCAGAACGCTTCGAAAGGGAACGTCCTTTCTTCGCCCGGCGTTGGCAACGACAAAAACCGAATTGTCCGCCGGCAGAAAGGCATCCAGAGCCGAGCGCGGAAAGGAAGCCCGCAGCGGCTTGTTGAGCGCGGCGGGCAGAGGCTCATCGAACTTCCGCGCCGTGTCGCGGAATGCGGCGGTTTTCGTGTCATAAAAAAAGATGACCGATGCCGAGGCTTTGAGCGCCTGGTTGGTGACCTGGCATACCGTGTCCAGCGCATCCTGCAGCCCGAGGCGCGCATTGATCTGCCGGGCGCTCTGCACCAGCGCCTCGGCGCGGCTTGCCTGCCGTTGAATCTGCTCCAACGCCTGGCGTCTCGCGGTGATGTCACGGAACGCCAGCGCCAAACCCTGAAAGGCGTTGTTGGCATCCAGAAGCGGACTGAAATTCACCTCCAGCGGCACGCTTCTGCCCTCGGCTGAGACCAGAACCGCCTCCAGCCCCGCTTCCTCGTTTTGCCCGCCGCGAGCGGATACTAGACTTCGCGAAAGATCAATCAACTCTCCCGTGCGCTCATCCCTCAATCGGAAGACTTCGAACAGCGGCTTGCCGATAGCGCTGCTCTCGCTCAGCCCGGTAATTGCCTCTGCCCTGGCATTGATCAATTGCACAAAGCCTTCTTTATCCGCTGCAATCACGCCGTCGCCGATGCTCCTCAACACGCCGTTCAGCCATTGCCTGCTCTCGCGCAACTGTCTTTCCAGTTTATGCCGCACCCGCGCGACCTCGAGGGTGACGAACAACTGAGTCTCGTCGAACGGTCTGACAATATAGCCGAACGGTCCCGTCGAACTTGCCCGGCGGATGGTCTCCTCCCCGGCGCGCGAGGAAATATACACAATCGGAATATCGCTGGAGGCGCGAATCAAACTCCCGGTTTGAATGCCGTCATTCACCGCCCGCAATTGGGTGTTCATCAAAATCAGGTTGGGCTGCAGGCTGGCGGATTTTTCGAGCGCCTCCTCACTGCTTTTGGCGGTTCCCACCACCTCATACCCCAGTTTCACCAGCAGGCTTTGCAGGTCTTTGACGGCGCCGGGGTCTTTCTCGACAATGAGGATTTTTGCCGCGCTCATAAAGCGTCTGTCTTACCGTTTGAACTGCTTTGCAATCATGGCGGGCAAAACCTGATGCCGCACAATTTTCAGAAGCCCGCAATTCGTTGCCAGCCGAACCGGGAAATCCATGTGAGAAGTGGAAATGGGAATGGCGGGACTGAAATCTGCCCTCCGCCCGTCAATCTGATACTCATACCGCCTCAATTTCTGGACCTTGGGGTCTGCCTCCAAAAATTCCCGAACCTTTTCCTTCTCAGACGGCTTCCACCACCACGGCAGGTCAGACGTGGCTTTGAAGCCGGTCAGCGCGCCCAAATCCTGCAGCAATTGACTTTCATGCGCGGCAAGCGCGTTCCAGCGCGTGCGGAAGAACAACACGTCCGGGTCAATGTGTACGAGCGGCTTCAGCCACAAGCGGTGCAGGCTGGTGCGGATGGCGTTCTGCGTGGCGGGATCGTTGGGGTTGTTCAGCCAGACGGTCAGCGCTCTGTTCAGCCAGTAGGGGGTCACGTCGGGTCCGATGCGCATGCCGTCGCACAGCCCCAGCGAAGGGACGATGGGCGCGCCGCAGGCGAGGAGGTAGGCATCTCCCGCCGCCTCCCTCATCACACGCAGGGCATTGCGGTATGCCTCCTCGCGCGGCAGGTCCTTGTGCCGCTTGCCGACCGCCGCGCCGGCGTAGAGAAAGTCGAGTTTGAGGTAGTTGTATCCCCAGCCGACAACTTTGCGGATTAACTTGTCGAGCCACTCCAGCACTTCGGGGCGGGTGACATCGAGGGCGTAGGTGGTGCCGCTCCAGTTTCTCCCTGCCGTGACGAGGCTTCCCTGCTCGTCGCGTAAAATCCAATCGTTATGTTCGTGGAAAATTTTCAGGTTGGGCGTGACAATCAGCGGCGAGAGCCAGATGCCCGCCGTGCGCCCGCTGGCTTTGATTTTCTCTGCGAACGCCGCCATCCCCGAGGGGAAGTTTTTCCCCGCCTCCCAGTGACCGCTCTCGTCCTGCCAGCCGTCGTCAATTTGAAACACGTCGAAGGGCAGGTCGCCGAGTTCGCGCAGGGCTTTGGTAAGGATGGGTTCGTTGATCCATTTGTAGAGCGAATACCACGAGCACCACACGCGGGGGGGCTCCTCGAAGCGGGTCTTGCCGAATTTCGTCTCCAGCAGGGCGGCGTATTTGGCAAAGACCTCGTCCTCCGCGCCGCGGGCGATGAGCCAGTCGCCTGTGCGGTCGTCTTCGTAGAAGCCTTTCAGGGTGGAGCCGTTCAGTTCGATCCGCCCGCTTAAATCCAGGGCGCCGATGAGCAGGATGTCGTCCTCCGTCAGTTCCACCGCGCCCACCCACGCGCTGACGTGGTTTTTGTGAAAGGCATAGGCGGGGTCTTCGTCTTTGGCGCGGAATTCGGGGGCGCGGATGGGCAGGGGCGGCTCGTGCGGGTCGAGCCAGGCGGTCAGCGTCCACGATTGCCAGCCGTGGCGGAAGAAACGTTTGGGGGGCAGAGTCAGGTTCAGGTCCACGCGCGAAGCGGTGAAGATTTGATGAGAAGCAGGGGAGAGGGCGTCGGCGTCCAGCAGCAGAGTGGTCATGGGCGAATTATCCCGCAGGATGAGGCATGCTGCAAGCCTTGATGAATTGGTTTGACGCAGTCCGCCTCCTGTGGCATAATCCGCGCATTCAAAGGCAGTGATGGGAACGAGTAGGTCTGCGGAGTTGTCAGAGAGCCTGCGCGCGGTCGGAATGACCGCAAGGTGCGAGCAGGTCAACGAAACAGATTGAAAATCATCCCGGAGCCGCGAACTGAAAAGCAAGTAAGTGAGCCGTAGTTGTTCCACGTTACAGGGACAGGGCGATGCTGGTCGCCCGGTGAGTGTCCACGCTCGAGCCTTGGCGAGTGCGTGGAAATCAGAGTGGTACCGCGGGAGTTCTCTCGTCTCTGTGTGAGATGAGAGTTTTTGTTTAAGCACGTCATTGCGAGACCCGCAGGGTCGAAGCAATCTCCTCTAAATATGAGACTGCTTCGTCGCGTCGTTCCTCGCAGCGACATGAAAATTCGGAGGTAGAATGTTCAAACCAGTAAGCCCCAAACTCAACGTGACTTCGATGGAAGAAAGCGTGCTGAAGTTTTGGAAGCAAGCCGAAATCTTCAAGAAGACCGTCGAACAGCGGCAGGGCGCGCCGGAGTATGTGTTTTACGAGGGACCGCCGACCGCCAACGGCAAGCCGGGCGTGCATCACGTGCTGGCGCGCGCCTTCAAGGATATGTTCCCGCGCTACAAGATCATGCGCGGCTATCACTGCTCGCGCCGCGGCGGCTGGGATACGCACGGTCTGCCCGTCGAGATCGAAGTCGAGAAGCAGTTGGGCTTCACCAACAAACAGCAAATCGAAGAATACGGCATTGACCGCTTCAACGAACTTTGCAAGAAGTCGGTCTTCACCTACATTCAAGATTGGGAGAAACTCACCGACCGCATCGCCTTCTGGGTGGACCTCGAGGACGCCTATGTGACCTACACCAACGACTACATCGAGTCGGTCTGGTGGATTTTGAAGAACTTCTGGGATCGCGACCTGCTCTACAAAGGCTATAAAGTGGTGCCTTACTGCCCGCGCTGCGGCACGCCTCTTTCGGACCATGAAGTTGCCCTCGGCTACGACGAAGCGACCGACCCATCGGTCTTCGTGCGCATGCCGCTGGTGGACAAGCCCGATACCTCCCTGCTGGTGTGGACGACCACGCCCTGGACGCTGCCTGCCAACGTCGCTGTTGCCGCCCACCCCGACGTGGACTATGTGACCGTCGAACGCGAAACGGAAGGCGGCAGGACGGAAAAACTCATCCTTGCCAAAGCGCTGGTGCAAAAGGTATTCGGCGAAGAATGGGTGAAGGTGGTGGATACCTTCAAAGGCAGGAAGCTCAAAGGCATGAAATACCAGCCGCTTTTCACCTTCCTGCCGCCCGATAAGCCCGCTCACTTCGTGGTGCTGGGCGACTTCGTCACCACCGAGGATGGCTCCGGTCTCGTACACATCGCCCCTGCCTTCGGTCAGGAGGACATGGAAACCGCCAAACAGCACGACCTGCCCGTGCTGATGACCGTCCTGCCGAACGGCGCCTTCATCAACGAAGTGACCCCCTGGCGCGGCATGTTCGTCAAGGATGCCGACCCGCTCATCACCGCCGACCTGCAGGCGCGCGGACTGCTCTTCAAAGCGGGCGTGTACACCCACACCTATCCGTTCTGCTGGCGCTGCAAGACCCCGCTGCTCTACTACGCGCGCGAGTCGTGGTACATCCGCACCAGCGCCTTCCGCGACCGCCTCGTCGAATTGAACAACACCATCAACTGGGTTCCCGAACACATCAAAGACGGGCGCTTCGGCAACTGGCTTGCCAACAACATTGACTGGGCGCTCAGCCGCGAGCGTTACTGGGGCACGCCGCTTCCCGTCTGGGAATGCGAATCCTGCAAGCGCCGCGAGGGCGTCGGCTCGGTGGCGGAACTCTCCGAAAAAGCCGGGCGCGACCTGAGCGGGCTCGACCTGCACCGCCCGCACGTGGATCAGGTTCACTGGGCTTGCTCCGAATGCGGCGGTCAGATGACGCGCGTCCCCGACCTGATTGACGTGTGGTTCGACTCGGGCTCCATGCCTGTGGCGCAGTGGCACTATCCGTTCGAGAACCAGGAAAAATTCCAGTCACAGTTCCCCGCCGACTACATCTGCGAAGCCGTGGATCAGACGCGCGGCTGGTTCTACTCCCTGCACGCCATCAGCACCCTGCTGTTCGGCGAAGTGTCCTACAAAAACGTCATCTGCCTCGGGCTCATCCTCGACGGCGAAGGGCGCAAGATGTCCAAATCGCTGGGTAACATCGTCAACCCGTGGGATGTCCTGAACGTACACGGCGCAGACGCCTTCCGCTGGTATCTCTACACCGCCACACCGCCGGGCAACGAGCGCCGCTTCTCCTCGGAGCTGGTGGGCGAGGTCATTCGCAACTTCACGCTCACGCTGTGGAACGTCTATTCGTTCTTCGTCACCTACGCCAACCTCGACAAGCCCGCCCTCACCACGCTGCCCATCGCCACCAACGACCTCGACCGCTGGCTGTTGTCCGAACTCAATGTCCTCGTCCGCGACGTGACGGAAGCATACGAACACTACGACGCGCCGAACGCCACGCGTCCCATCGAAGCCTTTGTGGAAAAACTCTCCACCTGGTATCTGCGGCGTTCCCGCCGCCGCTTCTGGAAATCGGAATCGGACGCCGACAAACAAGCCGCCTACTCCACCCTCTACACGGCTCTCGTCACGACCTCGAAACTGCTTGCCCCTGCCATGCCTTTCCTTGCCGAGGAACTGTATCAAAACCTCGTCCGCTCGGTGGACGAGACCGCGCCCGAGTCGGTGCATCTGGCGGAGTGGCCCCAATCCATGCCCGAACTGATTGACGACTCGCTCAACCGCGACATGGACTTGGTGATGAAACTCGTCTCGCTGGGGCATGCCGCCCGTCAAAAGGCGAACCGCAAAGTGCGCCAGCCGCTGGCAGAAGCAGCGTTCTCGGTGGGCAACCCCAGCGAACGCAAAGCAGTCGAAGCCTACGCCGACCTCTTGATGGACGAGTTGAACGTCAAGCGCGTGCGCCTGCTGGATGCCTCGACGGAGGCGGTCTCGCACACGGTCAAACCTTTGCCCAAACAGTTGGGGCAGAAATACGGCAACAAGTTCCCCGCCCTGCAAAAGGCGATCCTTGCCCTCAACGCAGAAGAGGCGGCGCGGACCTTGATGGCGGGGCAGCCGCTAAAAGTGACGCTCGACGGCGCGGACTACCACATCCTGCCCGAAGAAGTGGAAGTCAAAGCGCAGGCAAAGGAAGGGTTTGCAGTTGCCGAAGAGGGCGCTTATGTTGCCGCCCTGGTCACCGACCTGACGCCGGAACTCGTGCAGGAAGGTCTGGCGCGCGAGTTCGTCCGCCGCGTGCAAGACCTGCGCAAGAGCGCAAACCTGGAGGTGGCTGACCGCATCGAACTGTTCGTCGAAGCCTCCGCAGGCTTGAGGTCCGCGATTGAAGCGCACAGAGATTACATCACCGCCGAAACGCTGACGACCAATCTCGTCTTTGGCAGTCCGCCCGAAGGCGCATCCCTCCTTACCGATTCGTTCGACGGCGAAACGGTCAGGGCGGGGGTGGTCAAAAAATAACTTGAAAGGCACATCGAAAGATGTGCCTTTTCTTTGTATAATTGCAAAATCAGTACTTCACGAAAGCGCGTATTTGGCGGTCTCTACCGCCGAATTTGCGCTAGAGAGCGCAAGTTACGCAGGGTTTTAGTGATCTACTGAAAATCAAATTGCAGTAACGACTTCAGTCGTTATTCAAAATCAAACGATGAATTCAGTTGTCATTCGAGGTGCGAAACAATGGAAAAACTTCCTCTTTGGGCGCGGAAAGCCCTTGCGAACGGCGTACATCTGTTTACCGCCACAGGCGCGGTGTGGGGCTTTTTGACCCTGCTTGCCATCTGGGAAGGGAACATACGGCTCGCCATCGTGTACATCATCCTTGCCATGTTCGTGGACGGGTTCGACGGCATCCTGGCGCGCTGGTTCGACGTGAAGACCCATGCCCGCTGGATTGACGGCGGGCTGATGGACAACATCATTGATTATTTGAACTATGTGG
Organism: Anaerolineales bacterium; assembly: GCA_034432325.1. GTDB lineage: Bacteria > Chloroflexota > Anaerolineae > Anaerolineales > Villigracilaceae > Defluviilinea. The sequence goes on along the minus strand of DAOUBY010000109.1, from coordinate 17,113 downwards.
TGGTCGCCTCGCTTTTGCTCGTGCGTGCGCCAAACCTCATGCCGCAAGGGCTGGAACTTGCCGCGGCGCTCTCCATTTTGCTGACCTCGGCGTTCCAGTTTTCGCAGGTGGAGGCGAAGACCGACGAGCAGTCGTACTTCTTCAAGGGCTTTCCTTCGGTGTGGAATTTCCTCGTGTTGTACATGCTGCTGTTGGGCTTGAATCCCTGGGTCAATTTTGCCGCGCTGGTGATTTGTAACATTCTCGTTTTTGTGCCAATCAAATATCTCTATCCCACCCGCAACAACCGTCTGCGCCGCCTGACCCTCGCGCTGACCTACCTCTACGGCGCGCTGGGCGTATGGGGCTTGCTGCAATATCCCAACGTGCCTGAATGGGTTGTGACAGTGTCGTTCGTCTATGTGGCGTATTATGCCGTGATGAGCTTGTTCCCCAAACTCGGCGCGCCAAAGCCCGCGTAGCGTATGTACATCGAAAAAGTCACCCGTCTCACGGAGGAAATCTTCGAGGCGGTTCAACGGCTGGTTCCGCTGTTGGGAGCGCACAAGCCGAAGCCCTCCTGGGATGACCTGACCCTGCTGCTCGATTCGGGGACCTCCACCCTGCTGGTGGCGCGTCACCCCGCCTCCGACTCCCCGATTGCCGGCATGCTGACCATTGCGCTTTACCGCGTCCCGACGGGCGTCCGCTCCATCGTCGAAGACGTGGTGGTGGACGCCGCGTACCGCAACCAGGGCATCGCCAAAGCCCTGATGCAAGCCGCCATCGCCATCGCGCGGCAAGCGGGCGCAAACGGCGTCTCGCTGACCTCCAACCCTCAGCGCACGGCGGCGAATCAGTTATACCTCTCGCTGGGGTTTCAAAAGCGCGAGACCAACGCCTATTTTCTGCCTCTCGAATAAAAAAGCCGGCGGCTCCAATGCCGCCGGCAGATTGTTTTCGGGCGCAGGGGCTAATTGTCCTTGCCCTTGCCTTTCCCGTTGCTTTTGCCTTATGACCATTCTACTACCCGCGTGAACGGTCTTTCGGGCGGCGCAACCTTTTCGTATTCCCCGCGATATTCGGGCGGCAGAAGTTCGGCAAGACGGAGCATCATCTCGTCGGCAATCTGCTGGCGGACTTCGCGGGTCATCTTCACGCCGTCCAATTCCAATTTGAAGGGCTTTCCCACGCGGATGTGAAAATCGGTGCGCCGCAGGCGCGGCAGGTTGCGCAGAAACTTTTCCCCGCCCCAGTGCGCCACAGGCAAAATCGGCGCCCCCGAATGCACCGCCAGCATCACCGCTCCCGGATGGGCGCGTTTCAACCGCCCCGTTTTGTTGCGGGTGCCTTCGGGCGCAATGCCGAAGATATACCCGTCTTCCAGCGCCTTCATTGCCTGCCGCAGGGCAGAGGTATCCGCCTCGCCGCGCCGCACGGGAATCAGCCCCCACACGTCGAACAGCCAGCGCAGAAAGGCGTTATCCCACGATTCCACCTTTGCCCAGGCAGTGACCGGGCGCGTCGCCAACTGCCCGAAGAACACCGGCACTTCCAACTGCCCGGTGTGATTCGTAATGACGATCAACGGTCCCTTTTGCGGGACGGCGTCGAGATTGGGCGCGTCTATGCGGCAGAGCAATTCCGTTCCCAGTTTGACGATGATGCGTGTGAAATGATAGAGCATGAAAGAACCCTGTTTCCCGAAATTCAGCGGGCAAGTGTATCACGATTTTCCCTGCCATCTGCGGTACTCTTCGGGCGTGTCGAGGTCGGCAAGGATGTTGGGGTCGTCCACCTCCACGTAATGGATGTCTGCCGCATGAGCGTTCAGGAAATCGCGCGGCGAGGCGGGATGCTTCATCTCTAGCAGATCGTCCCATAGCGGATGCGCCGTCAGCCAGGGATGTCCCCTCCGCATGTGATAACTCGGCACGACGAGATGGGATTCCGTCTCGAGGAACGCCTCGCACACCCTCCGCACGCTTCGCGCCTGGACCTGAGGCTGGTCGCCCAACCCAATCAGCGCCGCCGCCTTTTCTTTTTTCGGGATGGTGAGGAGGGCGCGAATCCCACACTGAATCGAAGAGAGCATCCCGCCCGTCTGGAACGCTTCGTTGAAGACCGTGCGCACGCCCAGCCCTGCAGCCAGTTCCTCCACCTGCTCCCTCGCCCCGCCCGTGACGACGAGGATGTCCTCCACGCCCGCCTCCCGAAACACGGCGATGACGCGCGTCAACACCGTATCTTTTCCCCAGGGCAGCAACATCTTGGGCTGACCCATCCGCTTCGATTCGCCCGCCGCAAGGATGATGGCTGAGATCACAGGTCGTCCCTCGCAATCAACCGCTCGTATTGTTCGGGCGTATCCACATCCAGCAGGAGACCATCATCGTGCCAGGGCAGATATTCCACCCGATACTTGTGGAAGATTGCCCGTCCGCCCGTATCGCCTTCGATGGCGGTCAGGTCGGGGAAGAGGCTGCGATCGAACAGCACAGGGTTGCCGCGCCGATCCACAATCATCGGCGCGACGATGGGGTACAGCCCCTCGGCGTGCTTTTCCCGCAGCGCCTGAATGACCGTCGCCGTCACCTGCGGCTGGTCGCAGAGCAGGAAGACCGCGCCGCCGACCCCGCCCCCCTCCGCCCTTCGAGCGTCTCCCCCAAATCCAAAGGATTTGAGGGAGTTGTCACGGAGTGACGGAGGGGCTGTGAGGAAACGAATCCCCTCCCGAAGCGAACTTGCCTGCCCGCTGTGCCAGTCGTCGTTGCGCACGATGACCACGTCCAGGTCACGGACTGCCGCTTCGACCGCTTCTGCGTTGGCTCCCGTCACCACGACGACAGGCGAGAGTCCCGCCCGAAGCGCCGTCTGCGCCGCCGCCCGAACGAACGGCTGACCTTTCCACTCCAGCAGCTGCTTCGGCTTGCCGAAGCGTTTCGATTCGCCCGCTGCAAGGACGATGCCTGCGATGGGTTCATGGACGGCGTAAATCTGGTGGTGGAGCAGGCTGGAGATAAGGACAGCCTGATAAGCCGGGAGCAGGCTCGAGGTCAGGGTTTGAGCCGCCGATTGCAGGCTGGGCGTATCTGCCTGGTTGAGCAGAACCACCCGGCGCGCCGTCGCAGGAATGTTCTTCAGTCCGCCTTCGGGGTGAGTCAAAACGCTGGCGATTGCTTCGGGCGTAAGGGTTTCCCCAAACCCCAACCCGCTCAACTCAGAAAATTTCTCTGCTCGGTGGACAATTTCCTCGCGCAACGGTTTGCCCAAGCCCGACATCCCCGCCGTGTGGACAACCAGATCGGCAAAGGCGGGGATGGGCGGCTCGTGCTCCGCCCAGGCTTTGAGCGGCTTCTGGCGCGAGCCGTCCGCTTCGATGAGCAGGGGGATGGAACGGGCTTTGCAGTGTTGATGCAGGCGGTGGAGGAGTTTCTCTGAGATTGGCTTGGTGCGTTCGCCGTCGGCTTCCCCCGTGACGAGCAGGACGCCTTGAAAGTCTGCGATGGTTTCGATGGCGTCTTCGTCTGTTGCGATGTGACGATCTGCCAGGGAGGTTTGCCAGACGCCGAGGTGCGTGGTGGCGGTGACGATTGCGGCTGGCAGTTCACGCGCCAGTTTGAACATTGCCGTTGTTTTGCCGCCCGCGCCGATGAAGGCGACGCAGCCGGCGGGGTCCATGCGCAGGGCGCGCGCAAGCGTGAGGCTCATGCGGGGAATTATAACGTCCGCACCTCGATTACACATGAGCCAAAGTTTTTTCACCGCGAAGACGCAGAGAACACGGAGAAAACCAAAAAATCTCTGCGAACTCAGCGTCTTTGCGCTCAATTTCCTGACTTGGGCAGCGTAACCCGAATTGAGGTAATTTCAGTAGATCACGAAAACCCTGCGTAGATTGCGCTCTCTAGCGCAAATTCGGCGGTAGAGACCGCCAAATACGCGCTTTCGTGAAGTACTGAATTTATGACTGAGTGCGGTACAGCCCGTTCAGCCAGGCTTCCGTTTCCCGAGGGTGCTCGAAGTGAATCAATTGCAGGCGCCGGTGTTCGGGCAGGGCGAGCAGGGCGGGGATTTCACGTTTGCGGCGCCAGTAGGTTTTGACCAGCCAGTGAAACAGCGACTCTTCCGACCAGAGTTTGAAATGAGTCCACAGGCTTTCGCGGTTGGTGCCCCAAAGCAATTCCTGAGTCCACCAGCGGAGGAAGGTGCGGCGGGTGAGCTGCCAGAACACTCTCCAGAAGGGATAGTCGAGCCAGATGACCGCCTCGGCGCGCGGCCAGACAATGTCGCGGACGACGTGATAGTTTCCCGCCACGACCCATGCTGGAGCCTGTGTCGCTGTTTCAACGCGCTGACGGAACACCTCGAGCGGGGCTTCCGTCCAGTTGGGTTCCCAGTGGAGGGCGTCCAGCTCGATGAAGTCATAACCGAGTTTGCCGGCGAGTCGTTTTGCCAGGGTGGATTTGCCCGAACTGGTCGTGCCGACGACGACGAGACGGTGGTAGGGGAGGGGGGACATAGTTTTACATGAAGCGCCAGAGTTGACGTTAGAGAACGTCAAGTACGCGCACACACAATTACGCGCGCACATTCAATTACGTGCGCGCATCCAACTACGCACGCGCAGTCAACTACATGCGTACATCCAACTACGCGTGCGCATCCAACTACGCACGCACATAGATCGGGTTGCTGTACACCCAGCCGCGTTTTTTGCCGAGATACCAGCGGCGCGCTTCCACGCGATAGACGCCAGGCTCGGAGGTGTTGTGGGTGAGGGTTTGCTGGTCGCGCCATGCGCCGATGACGGCGCCGTCTTTGAACAGGGCGAGGTCCGCTTTGAAGGGGGCGTAGGCGTGCAGGGTCACGCCGCCTTTGGCGGGGAGTTCATCGCCCATGATGGCGGAGTGTTCGAGTCCTTTGGCGCGGAAGCGGAATCCGCGTGTGGAGGCGGGAAGGTCGTAGCCAATGAAACAGTGGCCGGCGGCGAGGGCGTCGTAAATCATCTTTTTGTCGGTCGGGGCGTCGCCCGTCAACGGTTGGGGAATGAACACGTGGGTGTTGACGGTGCGGAAGTGGAACTCGTAGGGGAAGATGACGCGGTGGAGCGGTCCCATGTGCATGTGCATGGCGTGCGCGTCCGAGCCGCCGATGGCGACAATGCGCCTGCCCTCGGCAAGCAGTTCGTCCCATTTTTGCAGCGTTTCGCGGATGGGCGCGTGACCGATGAATTGGGGGAAGAAGGCGTAGAACAAGCCGTGCAGTTTGGTGGGGACGAGGGTCTTGAGTTCGCTCAGCCCGTTCCAAAGTTCGAGACCGGTGAAGCCCTGCACGTGCCAGTCTTCCCAGGAGATGTCGGTTTCGTTGAAAGCGGGGGCTTCGGGGTCCCAGGGGTGGGCGATGAAGGAAAGCCCGCCCGCCTCGGCAACGCCGTTGATGAGCGTCTGCGGGTCATCGGCGAGGGCAGAGAGGTCGCGGTTGGCGTTGAAGACCAGCAGGTGGTTCTTTTGCGGGAGGCGGTCCTGGTCGTGGATCTCCTGTCCAACGAGGAGCAGGACGCGGCGGGGTTTGACCGTTTGGGCGGGGGCGGAGCGGTAGTATCCCTCCACGCCCTGCACGAGGACGTTGTGGTCGGTCACGATGACGGCATCCAGCCCCGCTTTCATGGCGGCTTGGGCGATGTCTTTGTGAGTCCCGCTCCCGTCGGAGTAGCGGGTGTGCATGTGCAGGTTGACGACGATTTCGTGCATGAAGCCTCAAGTTGACGTTTCTTTTGCCCAGCGGGTATAATTCCCCCGCTTAAAAAGGAGGCACGGATTACATGAAAACCTATTTGGATATCGCGCTGATTATAATCTCGGTGTTGCTCATCGTCAGCGTGATTATGCAGAGTAAGGGCGCAGGTTTGGGCGGTTTGACAGGCGCCGATACCGGAACGGTGTACACCGCCCGCCGCGGCGTGGAACGCACGTTGTTCCGTCTGACGATTGTCCTGAGCGCCGTATTTTTTACGCTGGTGCTTGTGCTTGTCTATCTGGCGCGTTAGAGCAGCGTGAACTTTGCGGAAGGCTCTTTCGTTCCGCGGCGGCGTTACGGCGCTGTGCGGGGAGGGAACGAGCCTTTCTTTATTTTCATCATGAAACAACTTCGCTGGCAGATTTTGGTCGTCGTTGTGACGCTGGCAATCGTGGGCGCTCTGCTCTACACACAGCAGTCCGCGCCGGCGACCGGCAGCACCATTCTTCAACAACCCGAACAGGGCGGCGTGTACAGCGAGGCGCTGGTCGGCTCGCTGGGCAGGCTCAACCCCCTGTTGGACTGGAACAACACCGCCGACCGTGACGTAAACCGCCTGCTCTTCAGCGGGCTGGTCCGTTTTGACGAACACGGACTGCCCCGCGCCGACCTTGCCGAATCGTGGGGCGTTTCTCAGGACGGCACCATCTACAACTTCACCATCCGTCCCAATGCGGTCTGGCACGACGGGATGCCTGTGACCAGCGACGATGTGATTTTCACCATCGAGATGATGAAAGGCGCAGGCTCGCTGTATCCGCAGGACATCAAAGACCTGTGGAGCCGCGTGACGGTAACCAAACTCAACGACAAAAACCTCAAATTCACGCTCCCTGAACCGTACGTCCCGTTTCTCGATTATTTGACCTTCGGCGTGGTGCCGAAACACCTGCTGGAGAGCGTCCCGCCGGAGCAGATGGCAAGCGCAGAATTCAACATCGCACCGGTGGGTTCGGGTCCCTATAAATTCGACCAGTTGATTGTGGAAAACGGTCAGATTCAGGGCGTGGTGCTCAATCTTGCTCCGAATTATTACGGCACGCCCCCGTTCATCGAGCAGGTGGTCTTCCGCTACTATCCCACCTCTGCCGCCGCCTTCGAGGCGTACCGTCAGGGCGATGTCTCTGCGGTGGGGCGCATCACTACGGACGTGCTGAACGCCGCGCTGGCAGAACCCAACCTCTCGGTCTATTCGAGCCGCCTGCCGCAGATGGGCTTTGTGCTGTTCAATCTGGCAAATCCCGAAACCCCCTTCCTGCAGGATGCGAAGGTGCGCCGCGCGCTCATGCTCGGCTTGAACCGCCCTGCCATCATCAACAACATCCTGCAAGGGCAGGCGTTCGTTGCCGATTCGCCCATTCTGCCCGGCTCATGGGCATATTTCGACGGCATCGAAAAGTTCGAGTACGACCCCGAAGCCGCAATCGCTCTGCTGAAGAGCGAGGGATATGTCATCCCTGCCGGCGGAGGCGATGTGCGCGCCAAAGACGGCGTCCCGCTGGCGTTTACCCTCATTCACCCCGACGACGCCGTTCACACCCAAATTGCCCAAGCCATTCAGACACAGTGGGCGCAGATTGGAGTCGCCGTCCAGTTGCAGCCCCAGCCCTACGATCAACTGGTGCTGACGACGCTCGCTTCGCGCGCCTTTCAATCTGCTCTGGTGGACCTGAACCTTTCCCGCACCCCCGACCCCGACCCCTATCCCTTCTGGCATCAAGCGGAAGCCGTCGGCGGGCAGAACTACACCGGCTGGGACAACCGCGCCGCCAGCGAATACCTCGAGCAGGCGCGCGTCACCGCCGATTACTCCCTGCGCGCCAAACTGTACCGCAACTTCCAGGTGGTGTTTGCCAAGGAACTGCCCGCGCTCCCGTTGTACGTGCCCGTGTATTCCTACGGCGTGGACGTTCAGGTGAAAGGCGTGCAAATCGGTCCGCTGTACGAACCGAGCGACCGCCTGAACACATTCACGCGCTGGTATCTCGTCACCCGCCGCGCGCTGGGACAGGGTACCCCATCCCCCTAAAACCCGTGCCGCGTACCTTCACAAGTAAGACAAAAGAGGACTTACGCATAATCGCGTTCTCTAAGAGAGTGTTTTATAAATCGGGGTTTACCGTGGATGAACACGGATGAACACTGATTCTGAAGAAAAACGGGATGAAATTACCTTGAAAATCCAATTTATCTGTGTTCATCTGTGGTTGGAACATGAATTTCAAAACACTCTCTAAGAGATACTTTCCAGCGACGGAGTTTCATACGCTCTTGTGAAATCATGTGCAAAAGGCTCTCGAAACCAGATTTTCACTTTAGTAAGCCTAACAAGGTTGCAAGCGTCACCCCTTTTTGGGGACTTGTATTTTTTTCTGGTTTGGATACAATAAAGACAATTCCAGGGGTGGTCCCTGGAAAACCAAAACTTTTATCCAGAAAGGAATTACCGCCATGTTATTCGCCCCCAAAGAAAAAGGTCAAGGTCTGGTTGAGTACGCGATCATCCTCGCCCTCGTCGCCATCGTCGTGATTGCCGTCATGCGCTTGCTCGGACCCAAGATCGGCAACACCTTCAGCAACATCAACAGCGCCTTGCCCAGCTAATTACCCGAAAACGAAAAGCCCCGTCGTGAGACGGGGTTTTTCGTTTAATGTCTGCTTTTACGAGCCTTCATATTTGAACGAGACCTTGACCTTGGCGCGGTAGGCTGTGACCTTACCGTTGTCCAGCACCATATCGAGTTCAACAACCTCCGCAATGCGCAAATCGCGCAGGGTTTGTGCGGCGCGTTCCACGGCAACGGCGGCGGCTTTCTCCCACGAGTCGGTGCTGGTGCCGACCAGTTCGATGATCTTGTAAACACTGTCTGCCATTTTTCACTCCTTGTGTGTCGGGGCTTTTCATCACTATACAATATTTTCAAAGGCAATACAACCATCAGTAGATCACGAAAAGATGTGTTACGCGCCTTCTTGAAACACTGGCTATGCTCTCATCCTCACATCCACAGCAACCGCCCCCTTGTTCAAGACGCGCAGGGGATTGATTTCGATCTCCTCGATGGATTCATTTTCCACTGCCAGCCGGGATAACTTGACAAGAACCTCGATGACCGCCTGCTCGTCGGCAGGGGGGATGTTGCGGAAGCCTTTCAACTTCTTTCCCGCCCACGTTTTGCGGATCATTTCCTCCGCCTCAGCCTGATTCAGCGGAGCCAGGGCAAACGCCACATCCTTGAGCCCTTCCACCTCCACGCCTCCCGAACCGAACATCATCAGCGCGCCGAACTGCGGATCGCGCACCATGCCAGCGATGACCTCCTGCCCGACAGGGATTTGCTTCTGAAGATGAACGCCCTCAATGACAGCGTGCGGAGCGGCGGCTTTGACGCGCGTCATCATCTGCGCGTAGGCAGAAGATAGAGAGGAGGCGTCCTGAATGTCGAGAATCACGCCGCCAACATCCGACTTGTGCAAAATATCGGGCGAGGCGATTTTCATCACAACGGGATACCCCATCTCGTTGGCAATGGTCACTGCTTCGGCGACTGTGCGTGCCAGTTTGAGCGGCAGGGTGGGGATGCCATACTCTGTCAGCAGTTGGGGAGCGGGGAGGTTGAGGTCTGGCGGGCGGCGGAGGGTATGTTCGGCAGGCTGAGGCGGGTGTTTGAGAATGTCTGCCTGTTTGACCAGCGCGCTTAATGCCGAGACGGCGCGTTCGGGAAACGGATAGGTTGGCACGCTGGCGCGCTGGAAGGTTTTGTTCGCTTCTTCGACCAACCTCGCACCCATCAGGGACACGACCACAGGCTTATCGAATTGACGCAGCGTTTCGATGAGTTTCTCTGCCACCTCCTCCGCTTTGAACATGGGCGGAGGCGGCAGGATGACCAGCGCCGCGTCCACGTTGGGATCGGCGAGCAGGAGGCGCAGGCAGTCGGCGTAGGTTTGCGGGGAGGCAGAGGCGAGCATGTCCACCGGGTTGTGGATGGCGGCAAAGGGGGGGAGGATGGCAGACAGCGCTTTCAGCGTGGAGTCGGTCAATTGAGCAGGAAGCAGGTTGTTCGTCTCGAGTGAATCGGCGGCGATGACGCCCGGTCCGCCGGCGTTGGTGAGGATGGCAACCCGCTTGCCGCGCGGCAGGGGGCAGTTTTCCAGCGCTCTTGCCCAGTCGAACATCTGCTCGGCTGTTTCGGCGCGCAGGATGCCGGCTTTGACAAAGGCGGCGTCGAAGGCGGTGTCGGAGGCGGCTAAGGCGCCGGTGTGCGAGGCGGCGGCTTTTTGTCCAGATTCGAAGCGCCCGACTTTGAGGGCAATGACCGCTTTGCGCCGGGTCACGTCGCGGGCGGCGTCCACAAAACGACGCCCGTCTGAGACTGATTCCATGTAGAGGACGATGACTTTGGTGTGCGGGTCTTCAGCCAGAACGGAGAGCATGTCCGTCTCGTTGACGTCTGCCTGATTGCCGAGGCTGACGATTTGCGAAAAGCCAAAGCCTTTGCCGCGCGCCCAATCCACGATGGAGGCGGCAAATGCGCCCGAATGGGAAATAAACCCGACGCTGCCTTGCGCGGGCATGGGCGGCTGGAGGAAGGTGGTATCGAGGGGCAGGTGCGTGTCAATGACGCCGATGCAGTTGGGACCGAGCAGGCGCATTCCGTGAGTGCGGGCGGTTTCCAGGCATTGCGCTTCGAGCGCTGCGCCTTCGGCTCCCGCCTCGCGGAACCCGGAAGAGACGATGATGGCGGCACGTATGCCTCGTCTGCCGCATTGCTCGAGGGTGTGCGGCGCGGCGTGTGGAGGAACGACGAGAATGGCAAGGTCCAGCGGGTCGGGAACATGGGCGAGGTCGGTGTGAAGCGGATGCCCGAAGAGTTCGCCCCCTCTCTGGCTGACGAAGTGAATTGCGCCGGGGTATCCGCTTTGCACCAGGTTGCGCGCCACGCCATAGCCGAGTTTTTCGGGCGAGGTGGATGCGCCGACGACGACCACGCCTTGCGGTTTGAAAAAAGGAAGGAGGGATGTATCCATGCGGCGATTAAACCACAGTTGAGAAGATGAAGATTACCGCTTCAGCGCTGTGCGCTAATGAAATTCTATCCCTTCTTTGCTAGAATGAATTTGTCACGAAAACCATGCGTAATTTGCGCAGCGCGCAAATTGGGCGGTTGAGACCGCCAAATACGCGTTTTCGTGAAGCGCTGACAATGATTTTGCCTCGAGAGAAAGGAGGTCTGTATGTTCGACGCCAAATTTGTTGCGGACCTCATCACCGCCGCGCGCGGTCTGCTTGGGGGGATGATGGTCTGGCTGGGGTTTACGTACGGCAGAGAAGCCCTTCCCATTGTGGTCATCCTCATGCTCCTCGATTGGACGGGCGACTTTGTGGATGGCGGCATTGCCCGGCTCAACCGCAACCCGCGCCGTACCTGGATCGGCGACAGCGACCTCTACATTGACCTCACGGTTTCCATCTGCTTGGGGATTTACCTCGTAACGGCAGGATTTGTCGGATTCACCTTTGGGCTTCTCTACCTCCTCGGCTGGATGCTCCTCCTCTGGCGCTTCGGTCTGGACCGTAACCTGCTCATGCTCATCCAGGCTCCCATCTACCTTTGGCTGATTCTGACCGCCCTGCGCCTCGTTCCAGAGATGGGCAACTGGCTTGTGCTTTGGGTTGTGATTGCCACTGCCATCAACTGGCGGCGCTTTTCGCGGGAGATTGTGCCCCAGTTCGTGAGCGGGATGCTCTCCCTCTGGCGTCAGCGTCATTCATGAAGCATGGTTGACTGCACTGAAAAAACCTTTTCTTACCACGAAGAACACAAATGCCACGAAGTTTTTTAAATCATCTTGCATCAAATTTCAAGATTCTGAATAGCGCCTTTTGGAATTCCTTTGTGTACTTCGTGTCCTTCGTGGATAAAGACCTTTTTGCAGTAAACTCATGGTTGGATGCCGAAAGTTGTGTAACTTCGTACCGCGGGATTAATCCCGCGCCACTTTTACATAACAATTGAGATAGGACTTGCGCAAAACTTTGCGTAGAGCGCGTTCTCCAACGCGCTGGGCAGGTAATTGGCGTTAGAGAACGCCGATTACGCGTAAGAGAGTGTTTTATAAATTCGGGGTTTACCGTAGATGAACACGGATGAACACTGATTCTGAAGAAAAACGGAATGAAATTACCTTGTAAATCCAATTTCAGTAGATCACGAAAACCCTGCGTAACTTGCACTCTCTAGCGCAAATTCGGCGGTAGAGACCGCCAAATACGCGCTTTCGTGAAGTACTGAAATTACCTTGTAAATCCAATTTATCTGTGTTCATCTGTGGTTGGAACATGAATTTCAAAACACTCTCTAAGTTAGAAAGCGCCGATTACGCGTAAGTCCTATGAGATAAATCATCGAGGGCTGTGTGTCTGACAGGCAGGATTTGTTCATCGAGCCGCACACCGACGAACATGCGGCGTTTTTCAGGCGGCTTTGGGCGGCGGTGGGACGTTTGCTGCGGCGCATCGGGTATGACCGCCTGCCCACCTTCGTGAAGACCGCCCTGGCGGTGGCAGAGCCGGCGGGACGCGTCACGCTTCAGCGCCAGCCGGGTCGCAGCCCGGCGCAGGAATGCGGCGAGTACGTTGTCTTGAGCGCCAACCTCTGGCACGATTGGCCCCGCTTCAAGGATTTGGAAAGGCGGCTGGAAGCGTTTGCAGGCTTGATTGAGTCTGAACGCGTGGATTTGCTCCTCCTGCAGGAAGTGGCGCGCACCCCAACCTTCAAAGCAGATGAATGGCTGGCAAAACGCTTGAACATGGCATACGTCTATTCGCGGGCGAACGGCTCGCAAAAAATCGGTTTTGAAGAGGGACTGGGCGTGTACAGCCGCTTTCCGCTGAAGCGGCTTCCGTACCTGCGGCAAATGCGGCAGGCGCACAATCCCTTCTCGCGCCGGCTGGCTTTGGGCGTGGAAGTGGAGACGCCCTGCGGCGAAATTCTGGCAATCTCCGCCCATCTGGGCTTGATGCGCAAGGAAAACGCCCGTCAACTGCGCGCCTTGCAAACCTGGGCGCACCACCTGGCCGGCGGACGTTCCGCCATCATCGCCGGCGACTTCAACGCTCCCGAACACACCCGCCAGATTATCCACGTCCGTAAATATTGGCTGGACACCCTGCGTGAAGTGGTCCAAAACGGACACGCTCCCACGCATCAGGTTCGTTACCCCTGGGGCGGCGTCTTCCTCAGCCACCGCCTCGACTACATCTTCCTCCAGCCCGGCAAACCCGCCTGGCGCGTGCTGGAGGTGCGGCACATGGCTGCGCCCGCCTTGCCGCACTCCGACCACCTCGCCGTACTGGCGAGGCTGGCGCCTGCCGCTTGATTTACCACCTGTCCCAATGCACCACTTCGTCCAACGGTCTGCGTCCGCCCTTCTTCGGCGGCGCGGATAACTTCTCCTCCTCCGCAGGGTAGCCGAACGAAAGCGCGATCCGCAAATGCCACTCAGGCGGGAAGCCCAAAATCTGGCGCGCCTTCTCGAACTCATAGATCGAAGCGGGCACCGAACCGACGCCCAACTCCCACGCCGCCAACTGCATGAACGCCGCCGCCTGACCCGCATCGAACATCGTCTGAAATTTCACGGTTGGGTCGGGCGTCAGAATGGCAACCCCCAGCGCCGCCCCTGCCAAATGCCCCGCCCACGTGCCGCACTCCGAAAGCGCCTTCAGAACGGACTTATCCCGAATCGCAATGAACTGCCACGCCTGCTCGTTCTTCGACGACTGTGACCTGCGCCCCGCGTTCAGAATCGTCCGCACCACCTCGTCCGGCAGCGGCTCGTCCTTGAACTTCCTCACCGCGCGCTTTGTTCGTATCGCATCCAAAACATTCATGCTTTCGCCTCCTTCATCTGCCAATTACCAATTACCAAATTACCAATTACCAATTACCATTCCCCACTCCCACAGTATAATTCACTCCAATGAACGAACCGCTAAAATTCAAGCCCTTTGGCATCTCCTCGCTGATCCTCCTTCTCGTCGGCTGGGGAGGCTTGTATTACGTCATCACCCAAACCCTTCCCTTCGTCTGGTCGCGCTGGGGCTTTTTCGTCCTGACGCTTCTGGCGCTCAGCGGCGCCGCCCTGCCCATCGTCTTCTTTTTCCACAAACGCTTCCCCGATGAAAAACCCGCCGAAGCCGGTGTCGTCGTGCGGCAGGCGCTATGGTTCGGCGTTTACGGCGCCACGCTCGCCTGGCTCCAGTTGGGGCGGCTCGTCACCGTTTACGTCATCCTTGCGCTGGCGGGCGGTGTCATCGCCATCGAATACTTCATCCGCCTGCGCGAAAAATCGCGCTGGAAGCCCCCCGCCCACGACGATGAATAGCCTGCGCGGACTGCCCTCCGTCGAACAACTTCTTCAGACGAAGCATGCGGCTCGTCTCCTCGAAACGTATGGACGCCCGCTGACTCTCGACGCGCTTCGAGAGACCCTCGAGGACGCCCGCGCCCGCTTCAAAATGGACCCCGAACCTGCCCTGCCCTCCACAGACTTGATCCTCGCCGCAGCCGAATCCCGTCTTGCCGCGTGGACGACGCCAACGCTCCTGCCGGTCATCAACGCTACGGGGGTCATCCTGCACACCAACCTGGGGCGTGCGCCGCTTTCCTCCGCCGCCATTCGGGCGATGAATGAATCCGCCGCAAACTACACCAACCTCGAATACGACCTCACGGCGGGGCGGCGCGGCTCGCGGCTCATCCATGCCGAAGCCGTTTTGCAGAGACTGCTCGGCGTCGAAGCGGCGCTGGTGGTCAACAACAACGCCGCCGCTGTTCTGTTGGTGTTATCGGCGCTGGCGCATCGAAAGCGCGTCCTCATCGCCCGCTCTCAACTGGTCGAAATCGGCGGCGGATTCCGCGTGCCGGATGTGATGAAGCAATCGGGCGCGAAACTCGTCGAGGTGGGAACCACCAACAAGGTGAGACTCTCCGACTACGAAAGCGAACTCGCCGATGCAGCGCTGGTCATGCGCGCGCACCGCAGCAACTTCAAACTCGTCGGGTTTACCGAAGAACCGCACCTTGCCGATATTGTTCAAGCCGCACACAAAGCGGACGTGCCGGTGGTGGATGACCTCGGCTCCGGCGCGCTGATTGACACCGCCCGTTACGGTCTCGCTCATGAGCCGACCGTGCAGGAATCGCTGGCGGCTGGCGCAGACCTCGTCTGCTTTTCGGGCGATAAACTGCTGGGCGGTCCGCAGGCGGGGATTATCGTCGGCAAAAGGGACCTGCTCGACAGGGTGAAGCGGCATCCGCTGGCGCGGGCTGTGAGAGCAGATAAAACCTCTCTGGCGGGCGTCACAGCGACGCTGATGCACTACCTCAAAGACGAGGCGGAGCGCGAAATTCCCGTCGTGCGGATGATGTCCATGAAAGCGGAGCAGGTCAGGGTCAGGGCGGAGGCGTGGCGGGAGGCGCTGGGCAGAGGCGAGGTGATCGAGTCCGAATCCACCGTTGGCGGCGGGAGTCTGCCCGAAGAGTCTCTCCCCACGTTCGCGCTGGCGCTGGATGTAACATCCCCCGCCAAATTCCTGAAGAAACTGCGCGAGGCGAATCCGCCGCTCATTGCGCGGACGGAAAACGATAAAGTCCTGCTCGACCCGCGCACCGTGATTGAAGGGCAGGACGTGAAACTAATTTCCATTTTGAGGAGCCTGCTGTGAAATCTGACCTTGACGCCATCATGCAAGCCAGCCATTTGGACGCCTTGATTGTCTTTGGCAACGCCGAACACAACCCGCCCATGTATTACCTGACGGGCGGCGGGCATGTGAGTCATGCCACGCTGATCAAGAAACGCGGCGAGGGGGCGGTGCTTTTTCACGGCGATATGGAGCGCGATGAAGCCGCCAAAAGCGGATTGAAGTGCCTGCCGTACAGCAAATATGATTATGACGAACTGCTCAAAAAGACGGGCGATCACGCCGAGGCGGGCGCCCTGCGCCTGGAATTGATGCTCAAAGAGTGCGGCGTGACCGAGGGACGCGTGGGCGTGTATGGCTTCTACGATGTCGGCGCGGTGTTTGGGCTGCTGGGGCGTGTGCAGAAGATCATGCCTGGCATTGAGTTTGTGGGCGAAAGAAGCGAAGGCTCCATTTTCATGAAAGCCATGGAGACCAAGGACGAGAGCGAGGTGGAGCGCATCCGCCGCATGGGCAGGATCACGACCGAGGTCGTCGGGCTGGTGCGGGAGTATCTGACCTCCTGCGCGGTGCGCGAAGACGAAGCGCTTCTGAAGGAAGACGGAACGCCGCTGACGGTGGGCGACGTCCACTCGAAAATCCGTTTGTGGATTGCCGAGCGCGGCGCGGAACTGCCCTCGGGTTTCATCTTCTCCATCGGGCGCGACGCGGGCGTGCCGCATTCGTCGGGCAACCCCAGCGACTTGATTCAACTTGGCAGAACCATCGTCTTCGATATTTATCCTGCCGAAGCGGGCGGCGGTTACTACTACGATTTCACCCGCACCTGGAGCCTGGGCTATGCCTCGCCCGAAGCGCAGGAACTCTACGACCAGGTCAAGGAAATTTTCGAGCGGCTGTTGGAAAACTTCGATTTGAATGTTCCGTTCAAGGAGTATCACCGCATGACGTGCGAGTATTTCGAGTCGAAGGGACACAAGACGCAGTTGAACACCAAGGCGCCGCAGGATGGCTACGTCCACAGCCTGGGTCACGGGGTGGGACTCAACATCCACGAGCGCCCCTTCAGCGGCTTGCAAAGCGGGGATGACCAGCGGCTGGCGGCTGGGGTGGTCATCACTTCGGAGCCGGGGTTGTACTATCCCGAACGCGGCATGGGCTTCCGCATCGAAGATACGTTGTGGGTGCGCCCGGATGGAAAGATCGAAATCCTTGCCGAGTATCCCTACGATTTCGTCCTGCCGATGAAGAAATGGAAGGGGAAGTAATTGGGAGATTGGTAATTGGTAATTGGATGATACATCTCCAGTCCATCGCGCTCCGCCCAGCGCTGGAAACCGAAGCGGATGAATTCCCGTTTTCGGTTCCGGTCATCCGCTCTTTTCGGGAGATCCAGTTCACCGCGCCGGTGACTTTCCTCGTCGGCGAGAACGGTTCGGGCAAATCAACAGTTCTCGAAGCGATTGCCTGCGCGGTGGAATCCATCACCGTCGGCGCGGAAAGCGTGAAGACCGATAAAACCCTCGCTCCGATCCGCAAACTGGCGGGATACTTCCGCCTGGCATGGACGAAGCGCACGCGCAAGGGGTTTTTCCTGCGGGCGGAGGATTTCTTCGGCTACGC
>DAOUBY010000108.1:0-4123 GCA_034432325.1 Anaerolineales bacterium | reverse complement strand
CTTTTCTTACCATGAAGAACACAAAGACCACGAAGTTTTTTAAATCATCTTGCATCGAATTTCGAGATTCTGAATAGCGCCTTTTGGAATTTCTTTGTGTACTTCGTGGATAAAGACCTTTTTGTAGTAGACTCACGGGATGACATTACCTTGTAAATCCAATTTATCTGTGTTCATCTGTGGTTGGAACATGAATTTCAAAACACTCTCTTAGAGGGTTTTGCGGGTTTTACGAGGGATGCGCCGTTGTTTGCGAGGGGCGGATTTTCGCCGCGGCGCTGCCCAGCGCTCGTATTTGCGCCAGATGCGGCGGGCAATTTCGCCGGTCATGGTGGCGATGCGCTCTTCGTTCCGCTCGGAGATGGTCATGCCTTTGCGCGTAAGAACCCAGTCGAAGATGAGATGCTGGACTTCGTGTGCGACGAGTTCCTGCGCCAGAGGGGAGTGGTTGAGCTCGCTCAGGTAGATGTGCCCAAACAGCCCCCGCCGCTGTTTGCGGACGTCAGCCGCGATGTAATAGGCATGGCACTGGTTCTTGCGTTTGAAGTGAGTTGGATTGTTTGCCACGTAAATGTTGACCCACTGCTTGTTGTTGTTGAAGTACACCCGGAAGGCTGGCTTGGACATGGTTTCACCTCTCACATGGCTTGGGAAGTTGCCCCATTATATAGCCATTGCGGCGGGGTGAAAAGAACTTTAACCTTTTCAACATGTTCTTTTACGAAATTAGCACGAGTGTTCCCCCTTTTTTAGTATAGACAAATTTGTTGCCCCGCTGTTTTTCGTATAGTCGAAAATGAAACAAGGCTCCTCTGCAAAAATGTGCAGAATCGGTATTCGCGCACAAATTACACATGAACCGAAACAGCCTGTAATTCGAGAGCGGACCTCTTGCAAACGTGCGCCAGAGCGTACAATATGCTCTGGCGCAGGAGGCGTTCTCTAACGACGGCAGACTATATGAAGAGAACATTTACAGGCTTGTGCGAAAGGGTTCATCTAACTTTGAGGCGCTTGATTGGGTGAAATTGAATAAGCCGGGATGTTGAGCCCGGAGATGGAGACGGTGATCTGCCGCGCCTGAATGTTTGCCTGCGGCGGAATGCGCTCCATCGCTTCTTTGGTGACCAGAATCTCCCGCGCTGCCGCCACATCTTCCCCCAGTTTGGAAGCGCGGTTCACTGCGTCGCCGAAACAGTCTTCGCCGGGAATGACCAGAATCTTCCCGTAATCTATTCCGCACGAGATGTAAATATCCATGTCGTCGGTGGTCAGAATGTTCGAGGTCTCGAAGGCGTGCTGCATGACCAGCGCGGCTTGGACCGCCGCCAGCGGATCGGGGAAAACGGCAAAACAGTTGTCGGCTTCGTATTTGATCATGCTCCCGCCGTAGGCTTTGACGATGGGTTCCGTGGTCACTTGCATGCGCTTGACCATCGAGAGGTAGTGGACGATCCCGTATTTGCGCGTGAGCATGGAAAAGCCCGACATATCCAGCACGAACACCGCCAGTTCGGCGCCAAATTCAGCCCAAAGGTCCGACTCGATGCGGCGGCGCTGTTCCGCTGCCTCGGCTTTGGAAAAGGCGAGGAGCAGTTCCTGAAATCGTTTGGCGGCTTCGGTGGTCATGCCTTATTTGGCTTTCTTTTCGACCTTTGCCCAACTGTCTTTCAAAGTCACCGTGCGGTTGAAGACTGGTTTGCCGGGACGCGAATCGGGATCGAGACAGAAATATCCGGTACGCTCGAATTGCAGGCTTTCGCCCGGTTTTGCTTCGCCAAGCGCCGGTTCCACAAAGGCGTTCTCGATCACTTCCAGAGAATTGGGGTTGATGATGTCTTCGAGTTCCGCGTCGTCGGGTTTC
Source organism: Anaerolineales bacterium (assembly GCA_034432325.1). Classification (GTDB taxonomy): domain Bacteria; phylum Chloroflexota; class Anaerolineae; order Anaerolineales; family Villigracilaceae; genus Defluviilinea. The sequence continues at coordinate 2,259 of DAOUBY010000108.1, read as the reverse complement.
TCCACCGTGAAGAGTTGATCGTAGAGGCGCACCTCCGCCTGAAAGGCATGTTCCGCCGAGACCCAATGAATGGTGGATTTGACCTTGCGCCCGTCTGGCGCGTCGCCGCCGCGGGTGGCGGGGTCATAAGTGCAGTGAACTTCAGTTACATTCCCCGCCTCATCTTTGACAACATGCGTACACTTGACAAGGTACGCATACCGCAGGCGTACTTCGTTACCGGGGTAGAGACGGTAATACTTGGGCGGCGGCGTTTCGCGGAAGTCGTCCTGCTCGATGTATAGCACTTTCGAGAACGGCACTTTGCGTGTTCCTGCCGAGGGGTCTTCGGGATTGTTGACGGCTTCCATTTCCTCGGTGACGCCTTCGGGGAAGTTGTCAATCACCAGTTTGAGCGGATGTAAAACCGCCATGCGCCGCAGGGCGCGCTTGTTCAGGTCATCGCGGATGACGGCTTCGAACTGCGCCATTTCCACCCACGAGTCGTTCTTCGTCTCGCCCAGACCGGTGATGAAGTTGATGATGGCTTCCGGCGTCACGCCGCGCCGCCGCAGACCGCGCAACGTGGTCAGGCGCGGATCGTCCCATCCGCGCACCACGCCGGTTTCGACGAGCTTGCGCAATTTGCGCTTGCTCATCATCGCGTAGGTCAGGTTCAGGCGCGTGAATTCAATCTGGCGGCTTGGAAACTCGCCCAGTTTTTCCAGAAACCACTCATACAGCGGGCGGTGGATGACGTATTCGTTGGAGCACAGCGAATGTGTGATGCCTTCCATCGAGTCGTTCTGCCCGTGTGACCAGTCGTATGTGGGGTAGATGTGCCATTTATCGCCCGTGCGGTGATGGGGGATGTGCATGATGCGGTACATCACCGGATCGCGCATGAGCAGGTTGGGGTGTTTCATGTCAATTTTGGCGCGCAGCACGCGGCTGCCTTCGGGGAATTCGCCGTTCTTCATGCGTTCCAGTAAATCGAGGTTTTCCTCCACCGAACGGTTGCGCCATGGCGAGTCAACGCCAGGTCTGATGTTTGGCTCGGTTTCGCTCCACTTGGTCCCTTTGGGCAGGGTGCCGCGCGAGGCGCTCATCTCCTCCTGTGACTGGTCGTCCACATACGCCAGCCCCATCTTGACCAGCCGCACCGCCCACTCGTAAAGGCGGTCGAAATAATCGGAGGCGTAAGTTTCCTTCACCCACTTGATGCCCAGCCAGGCGGCGTCTTCCTTGATGGCGTCCACGAACTCGGTCTCTTCCTTCGAAGGGTTGGTGTCGTCGAAGCGCAAATATAACTCGCCGCCAAATTCCTGCGCCGTAAAATAATCAATCAAAAACGCCTTGACATGCCCAATGTGCAAATACCCGTTCGGCTCGGGCGGCAGCCTCGTGCGGACATAATTGAACCGCCCTGTGCGTAAATCCTCCGCAACCGCCTCACGGATGAAAGATGGGATTCTGCTTTTGGTTTCTTCCGGACTCATTCGTTACACCTTCCAGTAGGGGATCAATCGCTTCTTTTTCTGACCTCTGCCTGCCGCACCCTCCCGGAACTTTTCCCGGCTGACAGCGTCTTAGGCGTGTATTATAACAAAGGTATATACTTGATTTCTTGCATAAGTCAGCCGGCATTAAAGAACGCCTTCTGCGCTAGAGCGTATTGAGCGCTCTCTGGCGCACTTTTGCAAGAGGTCTACTTATCCTTGACATGGAGGCAGAAATGAGCGAATCAACTGACAAACAGGAGAAATTCCTTGGCGCATACTTCGACCGTGACGGGGTGTTGCGCCTTTCCCGCTGGGCGGAGGGAACCGCCTGGGTCGTTCTCACAATTTATCTTCTATCCTGGCTGTTCTCGGTTGTGCTTTTCGTTGTCCAGTATTCGAATGGAATGTTTTTCGAAAAGGGCATGACGTTTTTGGGCGCTTTCAGCATCTTCAAGCCCTACCTCACAGAGCCGCTGCCCGGCTTGCTCTACTTCTTTGCGCTTCAGGGCATCTCCAAAATCCTGCTCATCCTGCTCGACGTGGAAGATAACTCCCGCCGCGCCGCGCGGAAATGAGCGGCTGCCTGCTGTCATCATCGCCTGCTTGCGCAAAAAAATCTGTTGCGTTTGCATAAACATCGCGCCCGTACTCCCCTCCGTTGGGGGGGAATACAGGCGCGTATTTTTGTTCTATGGGGCGAGAGGGGGTCGAACCCTCACGGTGTTGCCACCGACAGATTTTAAGTCTGTTGCGTCTGCCGATTCCGCCATCGCCCCGG
>DAOUBY010000107.1:0-13325 GCA_034432325.1 Anaerolineales bacterium | reverse complement strand
GCCGCCACCGCCCTGGCGCTGGCGGAGCGCAAACGCCGCAAAGACGAAGAAGCCCGTCAGGCCGCGGAAGCGCAGCGTAAACCCGCCGCCCTGAACGAAGCCGAGCGTCTGGATGTTCCCACGCCTACGGCACCGGCAGACCCTCGCACAACACCCGGTATGTTTCCCCGCTGAACAGATTGCTCCACTGCGCCTGCGAAAGGTTTGCCGTCAGCCGCGCGCAGGCTGTGACGATTAAATCCTCTGAATTGACGGGAGGGATGGAAGAGAGCCGCCAGAACTGAACCGCGCGTTGGGAGGCAGTCGCCAGCACACTGCCATTCGCAGAGAAAGCCAGCCCGTCCACATCCCCGGCAAGCGACACGCGCCCTGTCTCCTTCACCGTGAGCGGATCGAGCAGGAACACGCTGTTGCGCGAACCAACCGCCAGCACATCTCCCGCCGGGCTGAACGCCAGCGAACTGACGAACTCCTTACGCAATTCGCCAAACTCCAAAAACGTGTTCCCCTTCACCTCCCAAACCCTCACCAGCCCCGCCGAATTGCTTGCGGCAAACAGCGAGCCGTTTGGGCTGAAGGCAAGCACCGACTGACTGCCCGGCGCATCCAGTTCGGCAATCAGATTCCCGTCCCTGTCCATGATTTGGATTTTGTCTGCCATCCCCAGCGCGAGATACCCCGCGCCGGAAGTCACCGCCACCACTCCCGAGCCTTCCGCCGCCAGGTCTGCCGTCTTGCCAAAGGATGCCAGGCTCCACAATTCCACCGCGCCGCTCTCGCTGGAAATCAGCAGATGCGTGCTGTCGGGCGTGAACGCAATGCGATGGCTCAATGCGGTTTGGAACAGCGTGCGTAACTGGCGTGTCTGCAGGTTGTAGAGAATCACCTGTCCGTTGGAAGTGGAAGCGCCCAGCCAGACCGAATCCGGGCTGAAGAGCAGGTCGGTGACGTTCCCGTTGAGGGTGAGCAGAGGCGATTCGAGCGCACCCGCTGTCAGCGTGGAAAGACGCGAGGCGCCCAGCAGCCAGACCCGAGGTCCGCTGGATGCGGCGAACCATTCCCCGGAGGGGCTGAAATCCACATCCCCTGCCAGGTCATTGAATTGCAGATAGGTTTCCGGGGCGGGCAGGGAGGAAATATCCCAGAGATTGATTTCCCCGCCGGCGCCGCCTGCCATCAGGCGCGTGCCGTCGGCGTTGAAAGCGAGGACAGTTCCCGCATCTTTGAGCGGAATTTCGAAAACTTCGGTGCCGGTGGAGGCGTTCCACACCCGCACGGTGCGGTCGGCGCCTGTGGTGGCAAGCCATTGACCGCTGGCGCTGATTTCCACAGCGTTGATTTGCCCGTCCTGCGCCATTCGCAGCCGCTCCTCGCCGTTGGTCGTATTCCACAGCCGGATGCGCTGGTCGGCGGAGACGGTGGCAAACCACGAGCCGTCTTTGGGGTTGAAGGCAATATCGGTCACGCGGTCTTCATGCAGGTGGCGGGAAAGTTCCCGCCCGTCGCTGATGCGCACAACCACGGCGTATCCATCCGCGCCGCCGCTGACGAGGTAACGTCCGTCGGGGCTGAAGGCGAGGGCAAGCACTTCGCCCCTGTGCCGCCCGCTGGAGACGGGATCGCCGCCATTGACAATATCCCATAACGTCACATTGCCGCTGACCGAACCGGCGGCGATATACCGCCCGTCGGGGCTGAACGACGCCACGCGCAGCCGCCCGACTGCCTGCAGATCGTATTTCCGATTGCCGGTTTGTGTTTCCACAAGGGTAATGCGTCCGTCATCGAACGTCACCGCCACCTGATCGCCGCTCTTGCGGATGTCCAAATCGCGCACGATGCCCCGCGCCTGATCCTGATAGGAATGCAGCAACTCCCCGTCTGCCGTGCGGATGAATTGAACCAGCCCCGACTCATCCCCCGTGACGAGCAATTCCCCGTTGGGACTGAAGACCGCATCATTCACCGACTTGGGGCTGGTGCGGCAAAAAAGAAGTTTCCCATCCGACGCCTGCCACACGCAGGCATTGCCGTCTGCCCCGGCGGTGACGAACAGGTCTCCCCGTGCGCTGAACGACAGGGCGTTGATGCTCCCTGTCCGCTCTTCCTGACGCAGGGGGATGGGAAGCAGGCTGATATTTTTGCGCAGAATCTCCTCGGCTTCTTCCGAGGGCGCGGTCGTCCACGAAGCGATTGCCAGCAGGGTGCTGGTGTACAGTTCGCCGGGTTGAGATTGGTAAATCTGCGCTCTTGCCGCGCTTTGCTGTGCCAGGGCAAAGCGCGCGCGTTCCTCGGCGCGTTCGCGCTCCGCCTCAGCAATGGACTTTTGCTTTTCGGCTTCCTCTTTTGCCGCGAGCGCCTCCTGGGCATTTTTGAGCGCCAGCGCCGCGTTTTCCTCCGCCTTCAGTCGCTGCTCGGTGGCGAGTTCGGCATTGGCGTTTGCCCGCGCCTCGTTGACAACGGCAAGGCTGCGCTGATAGAGGGCAAAGGAAGTCAGCGCAGCCAGCACAACGATCACCGCCGAAACCGCCGTCCAAAAGGCGAATCTGCGCCGCTCGTTTTTCTGGCTGTATTCCAGAAACATTTTCTGGATGGGAATCAGTTTGGGTTCCTTCTCCTTTGCCTCCTCCACCTGTTGAAGCACACGGCGCAGTTCGCCGCCGTGCAGCAGCAGGCTGGATTCCTTGCCGTGATGCCACTCGAGCGCTTTCGCCAGCAGGCGGTTGTGACGGGCGACCCACTCGAAATCGAGTTCCATGGCGTCGCGGAATTTGTTCAGCCCTTCTTCGAGATCGTCCTCTTCGCGCAGGTAGATCCAGTTCAGCCGCCGAATGATCGGGCTGGTCTCTGCGGCGGGGGTGTCGCGCAGGACGATGGGGATGATGCGCTTGTTATATTTGGCGGCGTGGTTGACTTCTATGTTGCAGGCTTCGGAGAGGATGGAGTCGGGGCTGATGAAGAAGACGAAAGTATCCGCCGTCTCGATGCCGCGCTTGATCTGGTCGAGCCAGTCGGTGGCAGGGGGGATGTCCTCCCAGTCCACCCACACGTCGTAGCCCATCTTCTCGAAAGCGGGGATGAGAATACGGGCGCGCGCCTTGTCTTTGCGGGAATAGGATACGAAAATTCTGGCACTCATAACTGCCTCTTCTCACTCTAAAGCAGGGATACTTCCGCCTCTCCTGCCGCCGGGCGGCTGGCGCTCACTCAATTTCGCCGTTTTTTATCCAGTTTTTTCACATTCTACCCGACAAAACCCTCAACAGCACAGGGCGTTCTATGGTAAAACATTGCACATGCAAAACAACTTCAATTCATTCATAAGAGCAAGGGGGGGCATCCGTGCGGATGATGATTTTCACACGCTTCATGTTGTGAAGGCTTTGCGTTACACGACGCCTTTGCAGGCTGAAAGTCCCGTTTGGCAGCGGGGGAGGCGGGCATGAAACGTTTCTGGTTTGGCTGGCTGGAGCGTCTTCAAATTTCCGACTCTGCGCTTCTTGGCGGGGTTGCGGTGGGGGTGGGGTTGACCGCCGGTATTGGCATCTGGCTCTTCAAACAAATGATCGCCCTGGGGCATGAGTTTTTCCTCGTTTCCCTGGGCGGTTTTTTGCAAACCTACGGCGCATGGACGATTGCGCTTGTCCCCATCCTGGGCGGTTTGATTGTCGGTCTCATCCAGTTTTATTTCATCGGCGTCGAGCGGTATCACGGCGTGGCGGGCATCATCGAATCGGTGGCGCTTTCCGGCGGGCGGCTGCGCTACTGGCGCATTCCAGCCAAGGCGGTCGCTTCGGCGGTGTCCATCGGCGCCGGCGCCTCTGTGGGACCGGAAGACCCCTCCGTGCAGATCGGCTCGAATCTCGGCTCCATGTTTGGGAGCAGGCTCAAAATGTCGGAAGAGCGGGTCCGCACCCTGGTTGCTGCGGGAGCCGCCGCAGGGGTTGCCTCTGCGTTCAACGCGCCGATTGCCGGCGTCTTTTTTGCGGTGGAAATCATCCTCGGCGAGATCGGCACGAACGCCCTGGGCATCGTGGTGCTGGCGTCGGTGATTGCCTCGGTGTTTACGCAGGCGGTTTCTGGAACCCAGCCAGCCTTCAGCGTCCCAGCCTACGCCTTCAATTCACCCTGGGAGTTGATTTTGTATTTTGCGCTGGGCTTGATTGCGGGTCCCGTTTCCGCCCTGTATGTGAAATTGCTGTACTGGTTTCAGGATTTTTTCCATGCCTTGAATGTGCCGCGCTGGGGCAAGCCGGCGATTGCGGGAGCGCTGGTTGGCGTGGCGGGAATCTTCCTGCCCGAAATTTTTGGCGAAGGGTATCATGTCATCGGGGAGGTGTTGAACGGCCGCACGGCTGTTGTTGGGCTTTTGCTGGCGCTGATGTTTGCCAAACTCGTGATGACCCCGGTGAGCATCGGCGGCGGATTTGCCGGCGGCGTTTTTGCTCCCGCTTTGTTCATCGGCGCAATGCTTGGCGGGGCATTTGGGATGATCGCTCAAAGCCTGTTCCCGTCCCTGAACATCGTCCCCGGCGCGTTTGCCATGGTGGGGATGGCGGCTGTGCTGGCGGGGGCGGTTCACGCTCCGCTGACGGCGATTCTGCTGCTCTTCGAAATGACGCGCGATTACCGCATCATCCTGCCGCTGATGTTTGCAGTGATCGTCAGCCTGTTGATTTCGCGCTGGATCGAATCCGATTCGGTCTACATGCTTGGGCTGGCGCGCAAGGGCATACGCATCCAGCGCGGGCGGGATGTGGAGGTCTTGGAGGGCATCACGGTGGGCGAGGTGATGACCGAAGCGCCGCCTTTCCTCTATGAGGACATGTCGGTGAAGGAAGCCCTGAATTACATGCTCGCCCACCGCATTCATGGCGTGCCGGTTCTGACGCGCAGCGGCGGGTTGTTTGGTATTGTCACCCTGTACGATATTCGTGACACCGGGCTGGGAGAAAATGAACGGGTGGGCGAAGTCTGCACGCGCGACCTGCTGGTTGCATTTCCCGATGAAACGATTGGGGCGGCGCTGCGGCGCATGGCTGTCCGCGATATTGGGCGCATGCCGGTTGTTGCGCGCGAAAATCCAAAGCAGCTGGTCGGTTTGCTGCGGCGGTCAGACGCCATCCGCGCGTATGACATCGCCTTGAAGCGGCATGCAGTTCTGCGACACCGCGCCCAGCAGGCGCGGCTCGGCACTTTCAGCGGCGTGGATGTGCAGGAGGTCGTCATTCAGCCCGGCGCGCCATGCGACGGCAAGGCTGTGCGCGATGTGGCGTGGCCCCGCGATTGCGTCATTGCCAGCGTGCGGCGGCGCGGCAGCCTGCTCATCCCGCGCGGCGAGACGATTCTGAAGGCGGGCGACGCGCTGGTGTTTGTGGCAGAGGGCGAGGCGCAGACAGCCGTTTACAACTTGTGCCAAAAAGAAAAGGTCACGCTCGAGGCGTGACCTTTGGGGTTAGCCGTACAACTCTTTCCTGAAGAACTCCGGCAGGGCAAACGCCGCCTTGTGAACTTCGGGGTTGAGGTACCTGTTTTCGCCGGGCGGGTAGGGCGTCTTCAAGCCGTTTTCCCAGGGCGTATCGGAGACGTACATGAAGCCGATGCCGCCGCCGGGGTAGGTGGGGATGTTGGCGTAGTAGTACGCGGGATTCTTCGTCAGCGTTTTGGCGGATTTGTAGATTTGCTTGATTAACTCAGTGTCGAAGAAAGGCTGTTCGCACTGGGTCGCCGCCGCGCCGCCGGGCGTCAGCGCCCGCACCATCAACCTGTAAAACTCGTCCGAGAACAGACGCTCCGCCATGCCGATCGGATCGGTGGTGTCGGAGATGATCACGTCGAACTGAGCGGGGTTTTCCTCGAGGTAGCCGAAGGCGTCCCGAATGAGCAGTCTGGCGCGCGGATCAGCCCACGGGTCCCCGAAGGATGCGGCGAAGTGTTCGCGCGAGAGGTCCACCACGCGTTCATCCAATTCACAGACCACCGCCTCTTCCACAGACGGGTATCGCAACACCTGCTGCAGCGAGCCGCCGTCTCCGCCGCCGACGATGAGCACGCGCTTCGGCTCTCGCACCGCCAGCATCGGCACATGCACGATCATCTCGTGGTAGCCCATGTTGTCGCGCTCGGTCAGTTGGATGATGCCGTCGAGGAGCAGCGTCTTGCCGAAGAACTCGGTCTCGATGAGTTGCAGGCGCTGATATTGAGTTTGCTCGTCGGCAAGGACGCGCTTGACGCGCAAACTCTTGCGGTAGTAGGGGTGCAGTTCCTCGGTGAACCAGATGCTCATAAGCGTTTACACCGCCACTGCCAGTTCGGTTTCGATCTCGGCGTCGCGATCAATCTTGCGAAGCGAGAAGTTTTCCGCGCCGAACGCCTCCTTGATGCGCATCAACAGCGGCATCATATCCTTGCCAATGGCGCAGGTGAAAAGGTCAATGGCGCAATAGCCGTATTCGGGCCAGGCATGCAAACTCGCATGCGACTCTGCGAGGAGCAAAAAACAAGTAAAGCCATGCGGACTGAACTTGTAGAAGCCCTCGTCCACAACCGTCAAGCCGCTTTCATGCACGGCTTGCGCAAACAGCGAGTACGAGCGCTCGCTATCCAGGAGAATCTCCTGGTTGCAGTTGGAGAGATCGAAAATATAGTGCTCTCCCAGTTTCAAAGTCGCGTTCACTCACACCTCCGGTGTTAAAAAGATAAAGAACCCGCCCGAAAGCACGAACTTTTTACTTCAAAACGATCCACAGGATGTATGCCCTGTGTAACGAATGAAGCGCCTTCGAACAGACTCTAGTGGGCGCATTTATACTACGATGCGGCAGATTGTCAATCTTTTGAATGTCACGAATTTTGTCATTCCGTTTGCGCGCATGAGGCGGTCTCTACCGCCGAGTGCGGCGGGCGCGGGAATGTTGCCGTCACCGGCTATAATCCCACCCATGCTTTATTCTCTCTACATCCATGTCCCCTTTTGCACGCACCGCTGCGCCTACTGCGACTTCAACACCTACGCCGGGCAGGAAGCGTTGATTCCTGCGTATGTGGACGCGTTGACTCGAGAGATTAACTTTGTTGGCAAGCAGGTTAAAGACCATGAGGCGAAACGACCAGGCGGCTATTCGACTAAAGTTCATACCATCTTCTTCGGCGGAGGGACGCCCTCGCTTCTTTCCCCGCCTCAATTTGACTCCATTCTCCGCAGCATTCGCTCCGCCTTTGCCCTGACCGCCGACGCCGAAATCACCATCGAAGCCAACCCCGGCACAGTCTCCTTTGCCGATTTGCAGGGTTTGCGCTCCCTCGGAATCAACCGCATCAGTTTCGGCGTGCAATCTGCCAACCCCTTCGAACTGCGGATGCTCGAACGGACGCACACCTTCCTCGATGTCATCGAAGCAGTGACCTCCGCGCGCAAGGCTGGCTTCGACAACCTCAACCTCGACTTGATCTACGGCTTGCCCGAACAAACCCTGTCCTCCTGGCAGACCACCGTCCGCCGTGTTCTCGACCTGCACCCCGAACACATCTCCGCTTACGCGCTGACCCTCGAGCGCGGCACGCCGTTTGGACGCTGGGCGTCAAAGGGACTGCTCCCTCTCCCCGACCCCGACCTCGCCGCAGAAATGTACGAATTCGCCGAAGAGTTTTTGGCTTCCAATGGGTATGTCCATTACGAGATTTCCAATTGGGCAAAACGAAAAGATGAAAGAAATTCATCCTTCATCATTCATCCTTCAGCCTTTATGTGCCGCCACAACCTGCAATACTGGCGCTCGCTTCCCTACCTCGGCGTTGGCGCCGGCGCGCACGGATATGCGGCGGGTCATCGCTACTCGAATGTGTTACGCGTCAAAACCTACATCGAGCGAATGACCAATTACCAATTACCCAATTCCCCCTTCCCCCTCTCTCCTGCTGCGGTCAACCGTCACCGCCAGACCCTTGAAGACGACATGTCCGAGTACATGCTGAACAATCTCAGGCTGGTGGAGGCTGGGGTCGCCGAAGCGGATTTCAGGTCCAGGTTTGGACGCGAGTTGCGGGAAGTTTATGGCAGGGAGGTGGAAGACCTCCTCCGCAGCGGTCTGCTCGAATATCGGCAGGGGGGCTATCGTCTCACCCCGCGCGGACGCCTGCTGGGGAATCAGGTCTTTGTGCGCTTTGTGTGAGCGGCGGGGAACTCCTAATCCTGCATTTATCCCGTTCCAATAAAAAATTAACAGTGGCGGCATATATATTTTTGCTGAACGTTCGATCAGCAGGCGGATTCTGACTGATCCATCAAACTCACAACTTCATATCAGGAGGTGTGCCTCTATGGTACGCATTCGTTTCGTTGTGCTTGCAGCGCTGTTGTTCGGGCTTTTGTTCAACGCGGCAATGCCCGCCCATGCTCAGGAGGGAGGCGGTCTGTCCATCAGCACCACCTACCCCAGCATGGTGGTGGGCATTGGCGAAACTGTGACCTTGAGCATGGATGTTCGCTCGTCCATCTCGCAAAAGGTGGATTTGGCGGTGTCGAAACTGCCCGCCGACTGGACGGCTGAATTTCGCGGCGGCGGACGCGTCATCAATTCGGTGTATGTGACGGAGGGGAACTCCTCCAAAGTGGAACTGCGTGTCACCACGCCCAAAACGGTGACCGCAGGACGTTATGAGTTCGTGGTCACCGCGCAGGGTCAGAATGAACGCGCCGAGTTTCCGCTGGCGTTCACCGTCAAGGAAAAGGCTCCCGCGCGGCTGACCTTCGAAACCGACTTTCCGACGATTCGCGGCGGTTCGGAATCCGCCTTCAACTTCAGCGTGACGCTCAAAAACGAAGGCGATGACGATCTCTCGGTCAGTTTGCTGGCAGACGCGCCGCGTGAACTTGCCGTCACTTTCAAATCCGCAGGCAAGGACATTACCAACCTGCCCACCGATGTCAAGGCTGGCAGTTCGGTGAAGGTGGATATTACCGCCACGCCGCTCACCTCCCTGCCGGTGGGAACGTATCCCTTCACCGTCACCGCGCAAAGCGACACGGTCACAGCCGCCATCGAGTTGACTGCCGAGGTGGTCGGTCAGCCGCAGTTGAGCATCACCACGCCGGATGGGCGTCTCTCCGGCACGGCTTACATCAACCGCGACAATCAAATCAAACTGGTTTTGCGAAACAGCGGCAACTCGCCGGCGGCGGGCGTCAAATTGACCGTCTCCGCTCCCGCTGGCTGGACCGTGACTCTCGACCCCGAAACCGTCGTTGAAGTGCCGGCTGGCGGCGAAGTGGAAGTGACCGCCAACGTCAAACCCTCCGATAAAGCCATCTCCGGCGATTACGTCGTCACCTTCCGCGCCCAGCCCAACCAGAGCGCCAGCAAATCTGCCGACTTCCGCATCACTGTGCAGACCTCCACGCTGTGGGGCGCAGTGGGCATCGCGCTGATTGCGGTGGCTGTGGCGATTGTGGGCATGGCTGTCTCGCGCTTCGGTCGCCGCTGATCTTCGCCCCCATGCGAAAGGAGGCAGCGATGAGCGACCTTGTGCTCGAAACCAAAGGCTTGACCAAACGCTACGGCGATTTCACCGCCGTGGATCACCTCGACCTCAGCGTCCGCCGCGGTGAAGTATTCGGTTTGCTCGGTCCCAACGGCGCCGGCAAAACCACCACCATCCTCATGCTGTTGGGGCTGACGGAACCCACCGCAGGCGAAGTCAGCGTGCTGGGCTTCGACCCGTCGCGCCAGCCCTTGAGCGTCAAAAAGCGCGTCGGCTACATGCCCGATCAGGTCGGCTTTTACGACGACCTGACCGCCCGCGAAAACCTCATCTACATCGCCAAACTCAACGGCATCCCGCGCGACCAAATCAAACGCCGCGTCGAGGAAGCCATCGAACGCGTCCGCCTGACCGATGTGATTGACAAGCGCACCGGCACCTTTTCACGCGGCATGCGTCAGCGCCTCGGACTTGCCGACGTGCTGGTCAAAAAACCGCAGCTCATCATCATGGATGAACCGACTCAAGGCTTGGACCCGGAACTGGCTCACGAATTCCTGGGCATGATCCACAGCCTGAAAGAAGAAGGCACGACCATCCTGCTCTCCTCCCACCTGCTGCATCAGGTGCAGGCAATCTGCGACCGGGTCGGCTTGTTCAGCCGCGGGCGCATGGTGCTGCAGGGGACGGTGCCGGAACTGGCTCGCAAAGTGCTGGGCGGCGCCTACCGCATTCAACTCGAAACCGAAGGCTCGGCGGCAAAATTCCGCAAGGCGCTGGAGGCGCTGCAGGAGGTCAACGCCGTCACAGTGAAGGACGGCAGGATTATCCTCGAAGCCCAAAAGGACATCCGCGCCGATGCGGCGGAGGCAGTGATCAAAGCCGGCGGCAGACTCCGAGGTCTGAGCGTTGAAGCGCAAAGCCTGGATGACATCTACACGCGCTACTTCGAGGAGGCGAAACATGAAACCGTCAACTAGAAGAATGAAAGTGCGCGACGACCGCGAAGGCTCCCCCTGGACCGGGCTGGGCGCTGTGCTGACCAAAGAGATGGCAGACCATCTGACCGGCGTGCGTGTGCTGATTTTGGAAATGCTCGTCCTGCTCACGGCGGTCGGCACGATTTACACCGCCCTGCAAACCATCCGTCCGGGCAGCAATGACCAATTTCTGTACCTGCGCCTGTTCACCACCGCGCAGGATCCTTTGCCCGCCTTTGTGTTCTTCCTGGCGATCCTTGTGCCGCTGATTGCCATTGCCCTGAGTTTCGACTCGATCAACGGCGAGTTCAACCGCCGCACGCTCTCGCGCGTGCTGGCTCAGCCGCTGTACCGCGACGCGCTGTTGATGGGTAAATTCCTTGGCGGCTTGCTCACGCTCACCATGGTCTTTTCCGCCATCTGGCTGTTGATTTTCGGCATCGGCATTTTGCGGCTGGGCGTCCCGCCAACGGCGGAAGAGACCGGGCGTACGCTGTGGTTCCTGCTGGGGACGATCTTCTACGGCGGCATCTGGATGGCGCTGGCGATGCTGTTTTCCACCGTCTTTCGCTCGCCCGCCACCGCCGCGCTGGCTTCGATTGCCGTCTGGGCGTTCTTCATCTTCTTCTGGAACATCGTGGTGGGAATTGTCGCCCCGCTGCTGGGACCTCAGCAAATCACCACCCTCGAGCAGTTGGTGGCGGCGGGACAGTTGCAGATGCTCCTGACCCGCCTCTCGCCCATCACCCTCTACGCCGACATCGCCACCATCATGCTTCAGCCCACCGAACGCTTCCTCGGCTTCGTTCTGCCGGTGCAGTTGGATCGCGCCATTCAATCTCCCTTGCCGCTTTCGCAAAGCGTGCTGGTCATTTGGCCCCAACTCACCGGTCTGATCGCCGCGACCATTCTGCTCTTTGCGCTGACGTACGTTCTATTCCAGCGGCAGGAGATTCGAGCGTAGGTCGGGATTAATCCCGACCTGCCGCTTGCCAAATTGCCGGCGCAACGTGCGTCAAATCCGTCATCCCGCGCGTGAACTCTTCACGCGCGGTTTTGTTTCCAATCACCAGCGCAGGGACGTGCGCCGCCGTGTGCTTTCTGGTGGACAGGTCTTCCATGTTCCCATGATCCGAGGTCATCACAACCAATAAGTCATCCTGTTTTCCGCTTTCTACGATTCCACCCAACACCCCGTCGAACGTCTCCATCAGCCCCACCGCCGTATCCATGTCCTGCTTGTGACCGGCGTAATCGCTCGCCCAATACTCGAACATCGAAAAATCGTACTCCATCGCCAGAGAAACAAGTTTCCGCCCCGCCTCCTGCGGCGTCATCAACGGCGCATCGGCGAAACCCAGCATCGTCCGCCAGCCCTCGCCGGTGAAATCCGCCGAGAGCGCGCGCCCCTCGTACAAATCCTTTTCCGTAAACAGCGGCAGACCTGCGTTCGTCACAGCCAGCGGAATGGACGAATACAACCGCTTCCCCGAATCGATCCCATGAAAATAGCGCGGCGGATAGGCGTTCAACAGTGCGGCTTTTTTCCCTCGCCTTACACACTGCGAAAACAACGTCTCGCCGTTCAAATACGCCGCCACCTCCGGGTTGGGTTTCGGTCCGTAGTGATAACCCAACTCGCGCGGAATATTCCGCCCCGTCAACAAAACCGCCTGCCCTGTTGCAGATTGCGGCAGCCCCGCCACGCCCACCGCCGGGTCAATTGCCAGCAGGGTGGCGTGCGCGCCGTCAAACGGCGCATTGCCGCCGGTCATGCGTCTGCCTTCGAGCAGACGCAACAAATTCGGCATCTCTGCCCGCGCCAGCGGATTGACGCGCGGATCATTGCCCCCCAGCCCAATGCCATCCAGGAAGATAAAAAGGACGCGCATGGCTGAGGATTATAATGCACGCATGCCCATGATTGACTTGAAAAAACTGAATACGCATCGCACACAGACCTTCAACCTGCCTCCCGCCAAACGGCTTTCGACTCCCGCCCAGGCATTGACCTTCGTCAACCGCCGCGGCTTCGTCTTTTTCTGGACCATCAGCGGCATTGACCTGCCCAGCCTGTGGACAGCCGTCGCCGGCGACCGCCCCGTCGCCGATGCGCACGACGACCCCGCTCACATCACCTGGCGCTGGAAGGACGACGCCCTCGGCAGGAAACTCTGGTATTACGCCAAAGTCCTCCGCAAAAAAGCGACGATGATTTCGCTCGAGGCTGCCCCCTATTTTTACGCGCTTTCCGAAAATTACGGCTCTCCCGAAGAGGATTACCTCGTTGCCTACGAGGAGGGACGCCTGCCGCAAGCCGCAAAGCAGGTGTATGAAACCCTGCTCAAAGAAGGCGCGCTCAACACCATTGACCTGCGCCGCGCGGCGAAACTGGCAAACGCGAAAGAATCCGAGTTCAACAAAGCGCTCGAAATTCTGCAAGCCGATTTCAAGATATTGCCCGTCGGCGTCGCTGAAGCGGGCGCATGGAAGTATTCCTTCATCTACGAAATCGTCCCGCGTCATTACCCTGAATTACCCGGGCAGGCGCGCCGCATCGGCGAGGGCGAAGCGAGGGAGAAACTGCTCGAACTGTATTTCGAGTCTGTGGGCGCGGCGCGGGAGGGGGATGCGGTCAAGCTCTTCGGGTGGAAAAGGGAACTCGTGACCCGCTCAATTGCCGGGTTGGTCAAGAAGCGGGCGCTTGTCGAGGCGGAGCATCCAAAATTCCAGGGTGCCTGGCTGGCTTTGTCCAGCCTGGTCAAATAAAGGAGGTTCTACCGTTTTTAACGGGAAGACCATTTTTCACCACAAAGTACACGAAGATCACGAAGAAAAATGCTCGTAAAATCAGCCGCCTTTCCC
>DAOUBY010000106.1:0-4563 GCA_034432325.1 Anaerolineales bacterium | reverse complement strand
TTTTTTGATGAAGGAAAACCATGTTCGACCTCCCCGATAACGAAATCCTGCCTCTCTCGAAAGAACACATTTTTTGGACCTGGTCGGCGCAGGCGAAGGTCAATCCCATTCCCATCAAACGCGCAAAAGGCGTGTATTTTTGGGATGTGGACGGCAAACGCTACCTCGATTTCAACTCGATGACCATGTGCGTCAACATCGGTCACGGCGACGAGCGCATCATCCGCGCCATGCAGGAGCAGACGGCGGAACTCCCCTACGCCGCGCCGGGCATGACCACCAAAATCCGCGCTCTGGCAGGCAAAGCGGTTGCAGAGGTCACCCCGCATCGTGCCTTGACCAAAGTCCTGTTCACCCTCGGCGGTGCAGACGCCAACGAGAACGCCATCAAACTCGCCCGCGGATACACCGGGCGGCACAAGATTCTCGCCCGTTACCGCTCCTATCACGGGGCGACCGCCGGCGCCATGGCGGCAACCGGCGACCCGCGCCGCGTTGTGTGGGAACCCAACCTGATGACCGGCGTCGTGCATTTCCTCGACCCGTATCGTTATCGCTCGACATTTCACCGCACAAATCCAGACATTTCTGAAGAGGAATTTGCCCGCGATTACGTCAACCACCTCGAAGAGATCATTCAATACGAAGGTCCCGAAACCATTGCAGCCATCCTCATGGAATCGGTGACCGGCACGAACGGCGTCATCATCCCGCCCGAAGGTTACATGCAGGGCGTGCGCGCGTTGTGCGACAAGTACGGCATCGTCATGATTGCAGACGAGGTGATGAGCGGCTTTGGGCGCACGGGGAAGTGGTTCGCTGTGGAGCATTGGGATGTGACGCCCGACATCATGACCATGGCAAAGGGGCTCACGTCGGCGTATGCGCCGCTGGGCGCGGTGGCGATGAAGCCGCAGATCGCGGCGGCGTTCGACGAGACGCCCTTCGAAAGCGGGCTGACCTACACCTCCCACCCGGTCTCGCTGGCGGCGGCGGTGGCGAACATCCAGGCAATGAGGGAGGATCAAGTCGTCGAGCACGCGGCAGGCATGGGTCTGGTATTGAAGCGGATGTTGTCCGATTTGGGGGAGGCGCATCCCTCCATCGGCGATGTCCGCTCGATTGGGTTGTTCGGCATCATCGAACTGGTCAAAGACCGCAAGACGAAGGAGCCGATGGCGCCCTGGAACGGGTCATCGCCCGAAATGACCGCCCTGCGGAAGTATTGCCTCGACAACGGCTTGTTCCTGTACACGCACTGGCATACGGTGCTGATTATCCCGCCGTTGATTATCACCGAGGAGCAGCTGCAGGAGGGGTTTGCGGTGCTCGATAAGGCGCTGGAAATTACGGACAAGGCGGCGAATGGAAAATAAACCCAGCCCCGACCCCGGCTTGCTGACGCCTCTCCTGCTTGGGGCGCTGTCCATTTTGGGCATCGTGGTGATTTTTTTCTCCGTCCGCGCCGCTTCGATGCGTCAGGCGGAACTCCCGCCCACTGCCACGCCCTTCCGCTTCCTCTACTTGGGGACGGAGCCTGGTCTCTCCACGCTCACGCCTCAGCCGACGCCCACCTTCATCGTCATCGAAGAATCGCCGGCGCCGTCCAAACCACCCGCCGGCACATCCGTTCCCGATTTCCCGCCGTTTACGCCGTCATCGCCGGGCAGCCCTGCCTTCCCAACCCAGCCTTCCAATCCGACCCAGCCGGTCAATCAAACCCAGCCCGCCGGGCAGCCCAACACGCCCACTTTCACGCCCACCATCCCTTCGGTGCTGGCAAAGTACGATGATACCTATTTCGGCATCATCTACGACGGTGAATGGACCAGCCAGACGAACGTGACCGGCGCTTATCAAAACACCCTGCACATTTCCTTCACTATCGAAAATTATGCCCTGTTCACGTTTGTGGGTCAGCAGGTGATCCTCACTTATCAAGCCGGACCCAGTTTGGGGACGATTCGCATTGACCTGGACGGCATCGAGTTCGAGGTCAGCCAATCCAGCCCGCAGACTCAACTGGTGGACTGGGCGTCTCCCATCCTCATCATGGGCTCGCACGACCTGGTCATCGAGCATTTGAGCGGCGGTTCGATCAACATTGACTCGATTACCATCCCCGACATCCGCACGGCTACTCCCACGCCATGAGGCGGTCAACGTCCGCTCTGGCGAAGTAGGCGCGGTAGGCGGCAGTCTCTGCCAGGATGCCCTTGACGGCGATATACAACTCCTTCTGGAGATACTGATTCGCCTCGCCATTCCCTCTGGATAGAACCAGCGCATCTCCCTCGCCGCTCACTGCGAGGTGACCCCCAGCCGCCAGCCACTCCAAGCCGATTCGCACGGCGCTCTCGCGTGCTGCCATGGCGGCGGCAAGTTCCTGCAAGGCGACCTTTCCCCGGCGCTGATTGAGCGCAAATTTACACAGCCCAGCCAGATGAGTGAGGAACTCATCCGGCTTTTCTTCGGGCGGCGTGACAGCGAAGACGTAAACGATTTTCGGCTTGACGATTTCGAGCGCGCGGCGCAGGTCGGCGGGGGAGGCGGGGGTGGTGTAGATGGAGAGTTCCTCCGCCGGGCGCAGTTCGTGGCGCGGCACGCCGGCGGCTTTGTCGGGTCCCTCCGCCCAGATGAGGGTGGTGGGCTGAAGGTTGAGGAGGGATGGCTGCAGGCGCATGTCCCGCACTTCCAATTTGGGTTTGTGAATTTCAATCGGTTTTTCTTCGGCAAGGCGGTATTCCTCGAAGGTCAGGCTGACCTGCCTTTGCCCGCGGTAGGCGGAGGCGCGCAGGGAGTAGGCAATGTCGAGTTTTGCGCCGGCTTCCGGCAGTTCCTCGCCTGCGCCGCCCCACCAGAGCAGGCTTTGGGTGTTGCCGTGTTCGTCTTCCACTGTCAGCCGCAGATGTTCTTTCGTTTTTCCGATTTCCTGCGCGGCTTTGAACCTGACCCCGCGGGTTGCCAGCGTCAGTTCGGGGTTGCCCGCGCCGAAGGGGGCGAGCAGTTCAATGGCGTCGGCGAGGGAAAGGCTGATTTCGTCGAGACCCAGCCAGGCGTCAATTTGAAGCGTTGGCTCCTCGCGGATGAGTTCGCCCAGTTGCCGTTCGATGGCTTTTCCAAGTCCGCGGCGGAAGGCGGTCAGGTTTTCTTTTTGGAGGGAAAGTCCCGCCGCCATGGGGTGACCGCCAAAGCCGAGCAATAAGTCTTTGTTTGCCGCGATGGCTTCGGTGATGTGCAATCCTTCCACCGAGCGGGCGGAGCCGCGCAAGATGCCGTCCTCGCCTTCGGTGAGGAGCAGGGCGGGCTTGTGATAGCGTTCCACCAGGCGGTTCGCCACAATGCCGACCACGCCGCCGGGCCAGTTGGGATGGTCAAGGATGATGACGGGTTCGGATAATAGATTGGGATTGTCGCGCAGTTGCGCTTCCGCCGCTTCGGTCACCTGGCTGGTGAGCAGACGCCGCTGGGCGTTGAGTCCCTCGATTTGTGCGGCGAGGACGCGGGCGCGGGCGGGGTTATCGGTGGTGAGTAATTCGACGGCGGGGTTGGCGTCGCTGAGACGCCCGAGGGCGTTCAGGCGGGGCGCGAAGGTGAAGCCGATGGTTTCTTCTGTGAGCGTTTCGAGCGATGCGCCGGAGAGTTCTGCCATCACGCGCAGACCGAGGCGGTTCGTCGAGCGCAGGGCGCGAATTCCTTTTTGGGCGAGGGAGCGGGTTTCGCCGCGGAGCAGGGCGACATCGGCGATGAGACCGAGGGCGACGAGATCGAGTAATTCGAGACTGGAGATTGGAGACTGGGTGATGAGTAATTGGTTATTGGTAATTAGGGCTTCGGCGAGTTTGTACGCCACGCCCACCCCCGCCAGATTGGCGAGCGGATGGTCGCCGCTTAGCGTCTTCGGGTTGACGACGGCTTTGGCGTTGGGGAGCGTTTCGCCGAGGTCGTGATGGTCGGTGACGATCACGTCCACGCCGCGCGAGTTGCAGTAGTCAATGGCTTCGTGGGCGGTGATGCCGGTGTCGCAGGTGAGCAGGAGGCGGACGCCGCCGTCGAGGATGGGTTGGAGGCTCTCGATGTGAACGCCGTGACTCTCCTTGCCGCGGATGGGGATGTAGCAGGTCACGTCTGCACCGAGCGCTTGAAGGGTTTGGACGAGCAGGGCGGTGGAGGTTTGTCCGTCCACGTCGAAATCGCCCCAGACGCAGATGCGCTCTCTGCTGCGGATAGCCAGATTGATGAGTTCGACCGCTTTTTCGATTTCGGGAAACGGCGTGGAGGGGGTTTTTTCGGGATGGAGGAACGCTTCGGCTTCTTCGGGACGGCTGATCCCGCGCCGGAGGAGAGTCTGCGCGAGGAGGGGAGGCAGGTTGAGGTCCGCGAGAGGCGAAGCGTCCACGTGAGGCGGGTCGAGCCAGCGGGTCATACTCTGAGTATCAGGTATCAAGGGTCAGGTGTCAAGTTTTTTGTATTTAACTCAAGTTGCCACCTTATCTTATCGGAAGGACAAATTCCAATCTTTAGCCACGGATTTCACGAATTCACGCGGATTTTTTCTACAAA
>DAOUBY010000105.1:0-13660 GCA_034432325.1 Anaerolineales bacterium | reverse complement strand
AAGATGTCGCAAACCCTGCTTGTAAAATATCCGCCGCCGGGTTTTGGAGGGGTGGATTGGCATTCTGCGGGGCAGGTCACCTTGTGGGATGGCGATGGGAATTACTGGACGTATGATTTGTCCACAAAGGAAAAATTGTTTCTGGGGCGCACCCCGTTTACACCGACGCCCGTGCCGGCCGGCATTTTTGCTTTGGTGTTTTACCCTCCCCTGGTTGTGAATTATGACCCATCTGAATGGAAAGACGAATCACGCTATACTGACAACAAATTCATGGAAAATTTTTTGCGGTCACGGCGTTTAAGTACGTGCATCATCGGGGTGCAGGGATCAACGGATTTCAACGGTCCTCAACCGGAGTTTGTCCCTGCTCTACTGGGTGACATTCGCTATTCTGTGATTTTCTGGGGAGAAACAACACCATCTGTCATATCTGCCTGGTACATTGAAGATCAGTCACTGGTTGGTTATGACTATGCAACAGGGCTGCCTATTTTCGCGGTTCAGGCAAGCGTCAGCGAATGGGATGCGTGCAAGGCGCTGGCAGAAAAAGTTCTGTCCACCCTGCGCGTTCCCTGAGTACTGTCACTGCAAATACTCCGTCCCGCCGCCAATGATGAAGCGCAGAACCATGTCATTGACGATCCATTCAATGGGGGCGTGGTCGTCGGTGAAGATGGTGGTGGTTTCGTAGTCCGTGCGGAGGCTCGAGAAGGTCACCTGCATGGTGTGGATGAGCAGAGGGTGAATGGTTGAGTCGTTGCTCAGTTTCATTAAATTTGCGGCGAAGTTTTCGGGCTGTGTCGGCTGTTTGGTGGCGAAGATGACCGTGTTCAGCGAGCCGGGCACGTCCACCATGTAAATGGAGGGAAAGACCGTCGCCATGGTGGTCGCCAGCGCGTTGATGAGGCGGCGGTCGCCGGGGACGGAGGCAGAGTTGATGGTCAGGACCCCGTCCTCGGTCAGGTGCGAAGCGACAATGCGGAAGAATTCCTGCGTGGTCATGTGCGGAGGGATGTACGGCGGGCGGTAGGCGTCCACAGAGATGATGTCGTATTTGTGTTCGCTCCGCTCGAGGTTCAGGCGTCCGTCGCCGATGATGATGTTCAGGTTGGGCATGGTCATGCCGAAGTATTCGCGTCCCACGCGGACGATTTCGGGGTCGAGTTCATAGCCGTCAATGGGAATGTTCCCGTAGACGGCGGTGAGTTGGCGCGCCGTGGTGCCGGCGGCAAGCCCCACGATGGCGGCGCGCTTGATGTCCGCCGGCTTTTTGTTTGCGTAGAAGTATGGACCGGCGAGCACCTGATCCCAGGGACCGTCGTATTGCAGGGTGTTCGGGTTGTAGATTGAATGCACGCCCTGTCCCTCGTTCAGGCGCAGCAGGGTGAACCCGCCCTGCTGCTTGACCTGAATGTAGTTGTACGCCGACTCGGTTTCGTAGATTTGCCCAACGTTGTTTTTGACGGATTGATTTGCCGCGACGATCGCGATCACCGCGAGCAGCGCCGGCATCCAGAGATATTTGATCACCTCTTTGCGCCCCGCAAATTTTCCCAGCCCTGCCAGCGCGACGAACAGCAGGACGAGGCTGAACAACAAAAACGTCCGCGTGGTGCCGATGGCGGGGATGAAGACCAGCGTGGGCAGGAACGTCCCGATGAACGAGCCGAGCGTGGAGATGGCGTAGATCTGCCCGGAGACCTGTCCCGCGCGCGAGGTATCGTCAACGCTCAGGCGGATGGCAAAGGGGGAGATCGTGCCGAGCAGGGTGATGGGGACGATGAACAGAATCAGCACAGCGATGAACGACGCGCCCAAAATGCCGATGTTCAACGCGTCGAAAGCGTTCGCCGCGGACCTGAGAACTGGTCCAGCGGCATAGGGGACGAGTCCCAGCGTGAATGCGCCCCACGCCAGGACGCGGTACATCGCAGCGGGAGTCGGGTTGGCGTCCGCCCATCTGCCGCCGAGGAAGTAGCCGAACGTCAGGTAGATGAGGATCAGCCCGATGATGCTCGCCCAGACGATGTTGCTCGTGCCGAACACGTTGCCGATGAGCCGCCCGGCGGCGAGTTCGGCGGCGAGGGTGGTCATGCCGGAGACGAAGACCGTAAAGAGGATGTAGCGTTTCATAGCGTGGGGATTATACCTGTGTAAGAGCGTTGTCATTTCTCGCTGTGGCTCGAAATGACAATTACCCTTTGCGCGGCAGTTTCGACCAGAGCATTCCGCCGCTCCCAATGACGATGAGGGCGATGGCAAGGAAAAGCCACAGGCTAAATCCGCGCGCGGGAGGTTCCGTCTCGACCGGAAGCGGGGTGACGGTGACAGGGGCCGGGGTGTAGGAAGCGGTTGGGGAGGGCGTGGCAGTTGTCGGGGCGGGGGTGACCGTCGCTGTGGCGGGCGGGGTGACGAGCAGGAGCAGTTTTTGGTCCGGGTGGATGACCGAGGCGTTGTTCAATCCGTTCCAACTCATCAAATCGGCGAGCGGAACGTTGTACAGGCTGGCGATCCACGAGAGCGTTTCGCCGCTGCGGACGGTGTGATAGTATCTGCCGTCCGCTTCGGGGGTGAGGCGCTGGATGGCGCTCAGCGTGGGGCTGGGGGTGATGTTGCCCGGCGAAATCAGCAGTTTTTGCCCGATGGAAAGGGGCCAATCCGGCTGGAGTCCGTTCAGCGCCAAAATCCGCTCCACCGTGACGTTGTAGGCGCCCGCAATGGTAATCAGCGTTTGGTATGGCTGGACTTCGTGAACGATTCTGCCATCGGCGTCGGGCGTGGCGGTCGTCACCATGCCGCGCGGGGTTGGCGTGGCGTAGCCTGCCGTGTTTTTGTTTGGGATGAACAACTTCTGCCCGGTTTGCAGGGGCGTGCTGCGCGAGATGTTATTCCAGGTTTCGATGTCTTGAATGGTGATTTGATAGGCGACCGCAATCGCCCAAAGCGACTGTCCCTGCTGGACGACGTGATAGACCCTGCCTTCGGCGTCGGGCGTGGCGATCTTTACCGGGACGATGATCTGCGGCACAAACCCTGAGCCTGATCCACTCCCCGGCTGGGAGGTGCCCCCCGGCGCGGATGACGATCCACTCCCGCATGCCTGCCCGCCGACATACGCCGCCTGCAGGACGTAATACGTCTTGCCGTTATAGGTGGCGACGCCGGCGCCCACGTGACAATACGCCGGGTCCACGGCGGGGCGCATGTGATCGGGGTCTGCCCAGACTGCCATAATTTCGTCAATGCCCATGCCGCCCCAACTCACGGCAAAATTTTCGGTTGCCCAAACTGTGCCGCCTCCGCCGTAGCCGGCGGCGGCGAGACGCCCGCGCACATTGCCGATGTGCCACGACATGTTGTTGACCGCCATGGTCTGTGCGGTGGATTGGGCAACCGCATTGATGATGGGGTCTTCGATGAGCGGCGGCAGTCCATTGGAGACGCGCAGGGTGTTCATGGCAAGGATCAGTTCGTAGGCGCTGACCTGACCCGCCGGAGCCGCTAGGCGCTCTGCGCCGACAGGCTGCGGGCGGGCAAACGCCCCCATCCCAAGCGCCAGAAGAAGAAGCCAGCCGAAGAATCGTTGGAAACGCATTGAGTAATTATAATTCCCCGCCAGCCTGCGCCGGAAAATGGCGAAGATTTGGATGGGTTGTGTGGTAAAATCCTGCCCGCTTGTTACCAAAAATCAGTAGATCACGAAAACCCTGCGTAACTTGCGCTCTCTAGCGCAAATTCGGCGGTAGAGAGCGCCAAATACGCGCTTTCGTGAAGTACTGAATTTATCTGTCTTCATCTGTGGTCAGAACATGAATTTCAAAACACCCTCTTGCGCCTGCCTTGCGTCGTACCGTTAATGATGCCCGAGGTATTTCTCTCCCGCCTCGATGCGGACGTTCAGGCGGTTTTCCTGCGGAGGGAAGGTGCAGGTGGCGTAATCGGTGAAGGCGCAGGGCGGGTTGTAGGCTCTGTTGAAGTCCAGAAATACTTTGCCGTTGTCGTGCGCGTCGGTGTAGTGGTAACGCCCGGAGGGATAGGTTGTATCGCCGTTGGTCAAATCCATGAACTGAATGTACAAACGGCGGTCGGGTAATTCACTGGCGACCAGTTCGTAAGTCTGCCCGTTCAACTCAAAAGTGACATAGCCCTCCACCCGCTCGTCCAAAACGGCGCCCAGGATGTCGGGCATTTTGACGATGCGCGGCGTCTCATAGCGGACATAGGCGGCGGGGATGCGAAATGCCTCGTTGACCGGGTACCACTCACGCGGCGGAAAGGTGCGGCGTTCTTCCCGTGTGTTATCCCACAGGCGGATGCCCACTCCTTTGGAGCGGCGCACCACCACCATGCGCATGTCGTTGAAGGTGATGAAACTGGGGACATCTTCCTGGTCGGCGTCCAGCAAAGCGGACCTGGTCACCGTGCCGTTGACTTCCACCGGCATGTCGCCTTCCACATGCAGCGTGACGTTGTTGCCGTCGAACTCAAACACCCCCAACCGAGCGGGCGCGCGGGCGGGCAGGCGAATATCGCAATCGGCATCGGAGCCGATGATGTTTTCGCCCTTTCGCAGCCAAAACAGCCCCGCCAGCGCCAGCCAACTGTTTTCGCGGCGCAGGTTGGCGTCCACTTCCTTGCGCCACTTGAGCACATTGTTGATGTATTCTTCGTTTGGCATGTTGTGCATTATACCGTTGCCGCAGAAAAACCGATTTGCAATTTTGTAGAGGGCTTCTTCATTTGCGATACATCTCGCCCGCCTCCACCCGGAAGGGCAGGGTGTTTTGCGGCGGCGCAAAAATGCAGGTGGCATACGGCGTGTACGCGCAGGGCGGGTTATAGGCAAAATTGAAGTCGAGGGTCACCCTGCCGTTCTCGACTGGTTCGGTGTAACAATAACGGCTGGGCGGGTAGGTCTCGATGCCGCTCGTCTGATCGCGGAAGCGGATGAAGAGCGAACCGTCGGCTTTTTCGGCGGCGTCCAGTTTGAAGGTCGAGGAAGCGAAGCGGAAGGTCACATATCCGTCGAGGCGGTCTTCCACTGTGTCGCCGAATGTGTCGGTGTGTTCCGTCACCTGAGGTTGTTTGTAACGCGTGTACCGCGCAGGGATGCGATACTGGCGGTCGACCGGGAACCACTTGAGGGGCGGGAACGAGAAGCGTTCCTTGCGCTCGTTGTCCCAAATGCGGATGGCGTACCTGCCGGCGTGTTCGTGGACGACCAGCCGCAGGGTTTCGCCCCAGGTGATGAAACTGGGCTTCGCCTCTGCGCTGGACTTCAGGACTGCTTTCTCGACCAACCGCTCATTGACCTTCACCGCCACCCCCTCCGCCGCCGTAAAGCGGACCGTCTTGCCCTTGAGTTCGACAACCCCGATGAAAGTGGGGGCGCGTTCCGGCAGAACGACCTCGCACATTGGGTTCGAGCCAATCAGATTTCTGCCTTCGTTCAGCCAGAACAAGCCTGCCAGCGCCAGCCAGCCGTTCTCGCGGACGAGTTCATCGTATTTTTTCGCCCGCCACTGTAAAACCTTTTCTTCGTATTCCCGTTCTTTTTTGGTCGCCATGAGGTGATTATACTGTTGATCTCTTGCATAAGTCAGCCGGCGTTGGCGCGTATTGTGCGCTCTCTGGCGCACTTTCGCAAGAAGTCTTGTACAGAAAATTGCCCCGCGGTTCGCATGTTCGACCTGCCGCGGGGCAATCTCCACTTAGCCGTCTTCTACTCTTCCAGCGTGCTGATGTCGCCTTCGGGCAAGCCCTGCGCGCGCGCTTTGAGCACACGGCGCATGATTTTGCCGGAGCGCGTTTTGGGAAGTTTATCCACGAACTTGACATCCTCCGGTCTCGCAATGGCGCCCAGGTGCGTGGCGACGTGCTGGCGCAGTTCCTCCGCCAGTTCGGGGGAGGGGGCGGAACCGGCGCGCAGAAGGACAAAGCAATGGATGCCCTGTCCCTTGACCTCATGCGGAAGCCCGATTGCCGCCGCCTCTGCCACTGCGGGATGGCTGACCAGCGCCGATTCGATTTCCGCCGTTCCCAGCCGGTGCCCGCTGACCTTGATGACATCGTCCACGCGACCGATGATCCAGAAGTAGCCGTCCTTGTCGCGTTTGGCGGAGTCGCCGGTGGTGTATTTGCCGGGGTTCTTGGACCAGTATTGGGTCACGTAGCGATCCGGGTCGCCGTAGATGGTTCTCAGCATGGCGGGCCAGGGATTCTTCAGGACGAGGTATCCCTCCGTTCCGTCTGGGACGGGGTTGCCGTTTTCGTCCACCACTTCCGCTTCCTGTCCAAAGAAGGGGCGCGTGCCGGAGCCGGGTTTGAGCGGAACCACCGGGGTCGGCGTAATCATGAACATGCCGGTCTCGGTCTGCCACCAGGTATCCATGATGGGACAGCGTTCCTTGCCGATGACGCGGTAGTACCACTTCCAGGCTTCGGGGTTGATGGGTTCGCCGACGGAGCCGAGCAGGCGCAGGGAGGAGAGGTCGTGTTTGTTGGGCCAGGCTTCGCCAAAGCGCATCAGTCCGCGGATGGCGGTGGGGGCGGTGTAGAGGATGGTGATGCCGTAACGTTCCACGCACTGCCACCAGCGGTTGGGGTAGGGGTAGGTGGGTCCGCCTTCGAACAGGAAGGAGGTGGCGCCGTTGAGCAGCGGACCATAGACGATGTAGGAGTGTCCGGTCACCCAGCCGGGGTCGGCGGCGCACCACCAGCGGTCGTCGTCCTTGATGTCGAAGACGTATTTGAGGGTGGTGTACGTGCCGACCATGTAGCCGCCGTGTGTGTGCAGGATGGCTTTGGGTTTGCCGGTGGAGCCGGAGGTGTAGAGGATGTAGAGCGGGTCTTCGGCGTCCATTACTTCGGTGGGACATTTGCCGTTGGCGATGGGCAGGGCGCACAGGTCGTGGTACCAGTGGTCGCGCCCGGCTTCCATGGGGACGTCCTCGTTGACGCGCTTGATGACGATGACGTTTTCCACGCTGGGGCAGCGTTTGAGCGCCTCGTCCACGGTCTTTTTCAGTTCCACCACTTTGCCGTTGTTGAAACTGCGGTCTTGTGTGATGACCAGTTTCGACTGGCTGTCTTCGATGCGTCCCTGCAGGGCGTCCACCGAGAAGCCGCCGAACACCACCGAATGGATCGCGCCGATCTTGGCGCACGCCAGCATGGCGAAGACGATTTCGGGGATGCGCCCCATGTAAATGGTGACGCGGTCGCCTTTTTGCACGCCCATCGCTTTGATGATGTTTGCCATGCGGCTGACCTCGCGGTTCATGGCAAAGTACGAGAAGGTGCGGTGATCCTTGCCGTCTTCGCTTTCCCAAATCAGCGCCAGTTTGTTCTTGCGGTAGGTCTTGAGGTGGCGGTCAATGGCGTTGTGGACGATGTTGACCTTCGCGCCGACAAACCATTTGAAGAACGGCTTGTTCGAGTCGTCCAGCACCTTGTCCCATTTTTTGAACCATTCCAGTTCTTCGGCTTCCTTTGCCCAAAAGCCCTGCAAGTCTTTGCGGGCAAATTCAGCCAGCGCATCCCAGTCTTGCACGGTTGCCTGCGCCACCACCTGCTCGGACGGGTAATAGACTTCCCCTTCGAGTTCCTTCTGTGTTTTTGCCATCATAGTCGCTCTCCTCTGAATTGGAATTTGGGTTGAGTTTCATTCGTTGGGTGTGATGAACTCCCATGCCATGCGCTTTTTCGCATCATCCCTGAACCATTCCGGCTTTCCCCTCGCCACCGACCACCACAATCTCACCAGCGTAAAGCAGGCGGCAGATGTGACCGCATAGAACGTGCTGATGTTCATGCTCCTTCGAGTCTCCTTTGGCGGGTGAAATTATAGGATATTTTGGCAAATTGCTCAAACCTTACATTGGATGGTTTTCTCAAAGTCAGCAAAAGCGGCATCGAATGGACGCGAATGAACCCAAGCTTTGTGAAATTCAGTAGATCACGAAAACCCTGCGTAACTTGCGCTCTCTAGCGCAAATTCGGCGGTAGCGACCGCCAAATACGCGCTTTCGTGAAGTACTGAAATTCGCGAAATTCGATGCAAAAAACAGAGAAACCCATGGAAAACTCTCCGCAAACTCTGCGGCGCATTTCTGAATTCAATCCTTATCCCAAACTCACGTTACATTTGAGCCAGAGCGTATTGTGCGCTCTCTGGCGCGCTTTGCAAGATGCCTATTGAAACACCCGAAAGTCAAAACCGCTACTGTTCCGCCGGCTGGCATCGAAACAACCCATTCATTTACTCCACCCAATCCAAAATTTTATACCATGCCCCCGCCAGCGGCAGAAACCACGGAAAACCGTTATACAACCCCAGCGGCGCGCCGGGGAAGGAGAACTGCGCAAAGGGATGTTCGGCAATATTTCCCTTCAACATTGCCTCGGCAACCGTCTTGCCCAGGTACGTTCCCATCGCCACGCCATGACCGGCATAGCCCAGCGCATAATACACCCCCTCCTCCTCGCCCACATGCGTCATCATATCGAAGGCAAAATCCAGCGTGCCGCCCCAGGCATATTCCACCTTCACGTCCCTCAACTGCGGGTACACCCTCACCATCTCCTCCCGCAGAATTTCAGCGCTCCGCTGAATGGTGCGCTTTGTCTCCGGGAAAAACGCCGCCCGCCCTCCAAAAATCAGGCGATTCTCCCATAGCCTGAAATAATTCAAATAATGCTTGTAATCGAAAATCATGCGGTTCTTGGGGCTGAGTTCATGAGCCAGTTCATCCGAAAGCCGCTCGGTGGCAATGATGAACGACCCGATGGGGATGACCTTCCTCTGCAGTTTCTTTGTGACACTCCCCGTATACCCGGCCGTCGCCGCCAAAACGGACTCTGCGCTCAGCGTTCCCCTTTCCGTCTGGATGAAGAACCGCTTCCCCCTCCGCTCCAGCCTGTTGACCCGCGCCCGGGCATGGAGCCTCGCCCCAGCCTTTTCCGCCGCGCGCGCCAGCCCCGCCACATACTGCGCCGGGTTCAGCCCCCCGCTGACCTCGTCCACCAGCCCGCCGTAATAGACCGCCGAGCCGATCTCCTCCCGCAACTCGCGCGGCGCGACGAGCCTCACCTTGTGGTCGAACTCCTTCGCCATGAATTCCACTTCGCCTTTGAGCGCTTCGTAATGCCCGGGTTTGTTCGCCGCCAGCAAATGACCCGTGCGGGCAAATCCGCAGCGAATGTCTTCCTCCCGAACAATCTCCTCCACCAGGCTGACCGACTCCAGCGAGCATTGAAACAACTGCCTTGCCAGGTCGCGCCCGTACCGCTTGAGCACGGTTTGCATGGGAAGTTTCAGCCCGGTCAACGCCATGCCGCCATTGCGTGAACTCGCCCCCCAGCCGATATTTTCCGCTTCGAGTACGATGACATGGACGCCGTTCTTTGCCAGCGTCCGCGCCGCGCTCAAGCCCGTATAACCGCCGCCGATGACGGCAACATCCACATGTTCGGGCAAAGGCGTGATGGTGTTCTCCTCCCCCGGCATTTGCGCGGTTGTGAGCCAGTAGTTGAGTTGATTCATGGAACTCCAAAATAAAACGACCTGACGGGTCTCTGTATGGCGCGCCTGTCAGGTCTGGCTATGCGAGAATGGTCTTCCAGTCCAGTTCATGGACCGCTTTGTGCAGGCGGTGGTCGTCCTCGACAATGTGATAGGTCAGGTTGGTGAAGAGATGTTGGGCAGTCTCACGCACCGCTGCAGGCGGGACGACGGTATCCAGCGTCCCGTGGATCAGGATGGTTGGAACGGAAGCAGGCTCGAGGTCCAGATATGAACCGAAAGGGTCGCGCAGGAGGGCGGGGGCGAGCAGGACGAGTTTCCGAATCCGAGCCGGGTGTTTGCAGGTATAGACCGTTCCCATCAAGCCGCCGAACGAGGAGCCGATAATCGTCCAGTTTTCTTTGGCGGCGAGGATGGGTTCGAGCTGGGTCATGCGCTCCTCGAACGAGCCTTTGAAGTCGGGGGTGAGCATGCCGGGAAACCACTCGCGGAACAGGCGCGCCTTGCCGCTGTTGCTGTCGCTTTCGAGGCCGTGAAGGTAGATGAGGCGGCTGGTGTCCATGCTTACCGTTCGGAGTGTTTTTGCATTTGGAACATGATCACCTGCGCCAGCGCTCCGATGATGAAAATGGCGGCGCTGGCGAGGATGCGGGCGATTCCAACGAGCGGCAGGACGCCGTAAATGAGGTAGACGCCAATCAGGCAGGAGACGATGATCAGCGCCCACTCTTTGAACAAGCCGATGATGATCGTGCCGAGGAGGCTGCCGGCGATGAAGGGGAGGAGGTGCAGGGAGGCGCTGCCCGGCGCAAAGTATTCGTTGAAGGCGAAGCCGCCAATCAGGAAGCCGGTGACGTAGTAGCCGCTTTCTTTGTTGATGAGCGTCAGGGTTGCGCCGAGAATCCCCATCCCCAGTAAAAATGCGGGTTCTGCCCAGGCGGGCAGGGCGGGCGGCAGGAGGGGGGTGAGGCGCAGCCCCAGGAACGCCGCCAGCGCCGCAGAGAAGAGGAAACTGAGTTCGCGCCCCAGAAACAGAATGAGGACGCCGGCGGCGCCTCTTACGGCAAGTAGACTCATGTTTCACTCCTTTCTTTTTGCCGGCGCGTGCGCAGGATTTCGCGCAGGCTGGCTTGGAGTTCTTCGGGCAGTTCGGGCGACATGCGCCGCAGGGAGACTGCCGGGAGCGGGCTTTTGGCTTTTGTCACGATTTCTTGAAGGAAGAAGACCGTCTCATTGGGAGATGCCCGATAGAGCGCCTTGATGAGTTCCTGCAGGTCGAATTGTAACGCGGCAGGCGAGGCTTTGAAAATCGGCTCGACGACGTCCAGCACGGGCGGGAGGTTGTCGAAATCGGGGGCTTGAACCAGCGGCACGAGCGCCTGGATGCCGTTGGACCACATGCGCTGACGGGCGGGGTGCAGCCATTCCCGCACGAGGACGAGGAACAGGTCGGGCGTTTCGTTGCGCAGACGGGTAAGGCTGGTGGTGAGCAGGGCGGCGCGCACGTTTGGGTCGCGGACGGCTTGTGTCCACGCAGTGAGGCGGGCGAGCAGGCGTTCTTCCTGCGGCGGGATGCGCCCCAGCAGGAAGGCGGCGAG
Source organism: Anaerolineales bacterium (assembly GCA_034432325.1). Classification (GTDB taxonomy): domain Bacteria; phylum Chloroflexota; class Anaerolineae; order Anaerolineales; family Villigracilaceae; genus Defluviilinea. The sequence continues at coordinate 2,536 of DAOUBY010000105.1, read as the reverse complement.
CAGGCGCGTTTCCAGCCAGCCTTCGTCCCACAGGGTATCGGCGAGTTCGAGCGCCTGAACGGGATGCTGCTCCGCCAGCGGTCCCAGTTCCGTTTCGATTTGCCGCAGGACGATGGGCGGCGTCCGATAGGTGGGGAGAACGGACGAGGGCGCTACGCTCTGACTGCGCAGTGTGCGGTTGACGTAGTAATCGAGCGCCTCGCGCAGTTCACGCAGGAAGTCCGCGGGCTGGTCGAAGAGGTCTGCCAGATGCGCGGTTTGCTTTTTGAGACGGGCGAGGTCTATGGCGGGCATGGTCGGTAATCAGTGTGCAGTGACCAGTGATCAGTACTGTTACACTGATTACGGTCACTGATTACTGCTTTTAATATGCTCTGCCGAACAGCACTTTCTTCTCGGCTTCGTTGCCGCAGACGATGCACCTGCCTTTGCTTTCGGGCTGTCCTTCGAGCGGAATGCAGCGCGCGGTGGCTTTGGTGTCTTCCTTGATTTTGGCTTCGCACGCCTTGTCGCCGCACCAGTAGGAGAACGCCCAGCCGTCGGCAACGACCTGCTTGAGTTCGTCGTAGGTTTTGGGGTCGTGGATGTTGGCGTCGCGGAATTGGGTGGCGCGCTGGAGGAGTGAGAGATGAATTTCGGACAGGAGCCCGCTCACGGTCGCGGCAAGACCCGTTTGCGAGACGAAGGATTTGCCCTCGCGTCCCGTCACGTCCCGTCTTGCCAGCGCGACCGAGCCTTTTTCCACATCCTTGGGTCCGATCTCGATTCGCACGGGGACGCCGCGCATCTCCCAGTCGTTGAACTTGAAGCCCGGCGTGACGCCTTCACGGTCGTCCATTTTGACGCGGATGCCCGCGGCTTTGAGCTCGGCAAAGATTCTGTCCGCCGCTTCCATGACTTTGCTCTTCTCGGCGTCGCTTTTGTAGATGGGGACGATAACCGCCTGAATGGGCGCAACTTTGGGCGGCAGGATGAGCCCCTGGTCGTCGCCGTGAGTCATGATGATGGCGCCGATCATGCGTGTGGAGAGACCCCACGAGGTGGTGTAGGCGTATTCGAGCGTGTTTTCCTTGTTGAGGAACTGGATGTTGAATGCTTTCGCAAAGTTCTGACCGAAATAATGGGAAGTGCCCGATTGCAGGGCTTTCTTGTCCTGCATCATCGCTTCGATGGTGGTGGACATGACTGCGCCCGCAAATTTTTCGGTCTCGGTTTTGATGCCTTTGATGACGGGGATGGCGCAGTCGTTGATGGCAAAGTCGGCGTACACATCCAGCATGCGGAAGGTTTCCTCTTTGGCTTCCTCGGCGGTGGCGTGCGCGGTGTGACCTTCCTGCCAGTAGAACTCGGCGGTGCGCAGGAAGAGTTTGGTGCGCAGTTCCCAGCGCAGGACGGAGCCCCACTGGTTGATGAGGATGGGCAGGTCGCGCCACGATTTGACCCACTTGGAGTACATGTAGCCGATGATGGTCTCGGAGGTGGGGCGCACCACCAGCGGTTCTTCCAGTTTTTCGCCGCCGCCGTGCGTCACCACCGCCAGTTCGGGCGCAAAGCCTTCCACGTGTTCCTTTTCCTTTTCAAAGAACGACATGGGGATGAGCGTGGGGAACGCCGCGTTGACGTGACCCGTCTCCTTGAAGCGCCTGTCGAGCCCTGCCTGCATGTTTTCCCACAGCGTCCAGCCGTAGGGTTTGACGACCATACAGCCGCGCACGGGGGCGTAATCTGCCATGTCTGCTTTCAGGACGAGTTTGTTGTACCATTCTGCAAAATCTTCTGCACGGGTGGGTAATTTGTCTTCAGCCATTTTTCCTCTTCATTTCGTTTGCATGTTTACAGGTTGAAACTTCAAACCTGCCAACTTTCCAACTGATCCACGGCGGTTTTTACATCTTCCGCGAACAGCAACAACTCACGCTGGTTCACGGGCATGTAAGTGTAAAACTCTTTGAAAAACTGATCGAACGTGGACTGCCAGCCGCGCCCGACCAGTATCAACGGGTTCCGGCGGCGGGACTCCACGATCATGAGATTCCACGTCAACGCGATTTCGGTCAATGTGCCGGCGCCGCCGGGCAGCGCAATCGCCGCATCGCATTCCTCGACCAGAACCTGCAGCCGCTCCAACAGGCTTTTCTTTCGTCTTTCTTCTTTTATCCAACGATTCGGCTTGACGGGTCTCCACGCTTCGATGTCCTCGCACGTCACACCGACCACATGTCCGCCCGCCTCATGCGCCCCGCGCGAGACGGCTTCCATCGTGCCGATGTAGCCGCCGGTCAGGACGGTATGTCCGCGCTGGGCGAGCAGCCGCCCGAGGAGCATTGCCTCCTCGTAGGCAGGATCGCCTTCCCTGGGTTGTGAGCCGCCGAATACAGAGATGTTCATAATTAACTCTTGTCAAAGGTCGAACGTCGAAGGTCTCATGCTCTGTCGCAAAGGTGTTTTTTGGGGAGCGTACTGGGCGTTCTCTAACGCCCGGTTGCGCTAGAGAGCGCAAAATACGCAAGGACTTTTGCATGATTGCAACAAAGCA
>DAOUBY010000104.1:0-3408 GCA_034432325.1 Anaerolineales bacterium | reverse complement strand
TAAATCATCTTGCATCGAATTTCAAGATTCTGAATAGCGCCTTTTGGAATTCCTTTGTGTACTTCGTGTCCTTCGTGGATAAAGACCTTTTTGTAGTAGACTCATCTGTGGTTCAAAACAAATAGCCAAAGGCGTCTGCCTCTGGCTATTTTTGTTATTCACTGATGTTACACAGTTCATGCGTGCCGCGACATTTATGTCGCACCCCGTATTTGGGATGTGCGCACAAATGCGAGATAAATCTCGCGCTACGCATTGTCAGATTAATTTATAAACTTGCAAAATCTCGTGTTACTGTGCTGCGGCGGGTTGACTCTGATAAAACTGGCGCACCCGCGCAATCATTTGATTTTTCGTCATCTTGTCGGCGGTCTCCACTTTGAGCAGCCGGTTCTGCATGGCTTTGTGTCTCTTGAGCGTCTTCTCGAATTCGATTTTTGCCTCGCCCGGTCCCATCACGAAGACCGAGTCGGCATCCTTCAGGGCATCCATGACCCGCCGGTAAAACTGGGTCAATTTCACTTTGTAGCGGTCATTATGGCGGAGTTCCATATCTCCTTTTTGGTTGAGTTTGCCTCCGAGTTGGGTGCCGCCCGAAAAATGCTCCGGCGGCTCGATGTTGGAAGGGATCACGTCAACCCTGCCTTCCTTGTACCAGATGAGATATGCCTGCTTATGGTCAATCCATACACCGACGTTTCGATCCATACGACCTCCTTGTCTGGTTTTGACTGTTAAAGTGCCGCTGGGTTCCCCTGAAATATTTATAGCACGGTTGCAGTGAAAAGGCAAACCTGCCGTTTGGGCTATGCCTGCTTTCCCGCTATGTTCCAAACCACGTTTCGTCCAGCGGCGCCCACTCGTCGCTCTGGTCGGCGCGTTCCTTCCAGTTTTCCTTGCCGCTCCATTCCTCGATTTGAATGGCATAGACCGATGTGCGCTTCAATTCCTTGTCGGTGATTTCACGATATTCCCTGCCAGCCTGCATCTTCGGGAAATATTTTCGAATCAGCCCATAGAGCGCGCGCCGCGCCTCGGCGGCATCTGCGATCAGGCGAACCGTGCCAAAGACGACCACGCTGCGATACTGGAGCGAAAACTCGAGCGCCACATTCGACGGGAGCAGTTTGCCCATCTCGCTCGCCTCAAAACAGACCTTCGGGTTGCTCTCCAAATTCGACCTGATCCTCCCCGCAACATTCGAGTGGAAGATGATGCGGCGGTTTTCCTCGTCGAACCAGAAGATGCTTGGGGTGATGAACGGCTGCCCGTCATGCGAGGAGGCGATATGTCCCACCTGGGCGGTGTGGAGAAAGGCGCGGATCCAGTCATCCTCCCGTTTGTATTTGGGCAGGCGTTGAAAGGCTGTGGGGCGTGCTTTGGTGTAATCGCGCGGCATGGATCAGGTCAGCATCCTTTTGTAAAGCGTCATTTGAACATACACGGCGAGCGCCCCCAGCAAAATGCAAACCAGCCAGGTCGCCACGCTGACCGGCAGAAACGCCTGCTGCAGAAAGAACATTGCCGCGCCAAACGTCAGCCCGCCGATGAGGGACACTTCCAACGCCTGGTAGTAGGAGACGCTGCTCCGCTTGTATTTTCGGGGGATGGTGCTGGTCTTCCAGCGGAAGGCTTCGGCAAGTTCGGGGTTTTGCTTCATGGCAAAGTCTTTGAGCTGGTTCATCGCCCGCATGGATTCGTGCCACGCCGAGCGCAACTGCGCCAATTGGAGAACTGTGGACATGCCCAGCAGGGTCAGCAGGATGAACAGCCCGCTGAACATGAGGCGGATGGTGGGGGTGAGCTTATCGGGGTCGAAGAATTGGGTGCTCAGCAGGGCGGCAACCAGCGAACCGACCGCGAGCAAGTAAAAGGAGGAAACGCGGGCGCGGTCTTCATTTGCCTGGGTGGCGGTGAGGGCAATGTAGTTGAATTCGGCGGCGAGCAGTTCGTCCAGTTCAACGGGCGGATGGTTCTGTTCCGAGCGTGTTGGCTCATCCATGAGTTGAAACTCCCGGGTTTCTCAAACGTCGAAAGCCCATTCTCCCTGGCGCATGACCGGCTCGCGCCCGCCGTCTGCGGTGACGCCGTCAATGTCCATTTGCGGGGAGCCAATCATGAAGTCCACGTGGTTGAGGCTGACGTTGCCTCCAGCGGCGGTGAATTCCTCGTCGGTCAGTTCCTCGCCTCCGCTGAGCGTGAAGCGGTAGGCGCGTCCGATGGCGATGTGGCAGGAGGCGTTTTCGTCGAAGAGGGTGTTGTAGAAGAGATGTCCGCGGCGGGCAATGGGCGAACTGGCGGGAACGAGCGCCGCCTCGCCGAGCCGTTTCGAGCCTTCGTCGGTTTCGATGAGTTTTTGCAGCAGGGCTTCGTTCTTTTTCGCGCTGACCTTGACGATCTGCCCCTCCTTGAACGTCAGGCTGAACTCTTCGATCAGGCTTCCACCGTAACTGAGCGGGAAGGTGGCGGAGACGGTTCCCTCCGCGCGGTGACGGTCGGGCAGGGTAAAGATTTCCTCGGTGGGCATGTTGGCGGTGAATTCGACACCGTTTTCGGCGGGCATGCGGGCGGCGATCCAGCGGTGTCCCTGCGGCAAGCCGAGGGTGAAGTCGGTGCCGGGGGCTTTGTAGTGAAGCGCCGTGTACTTTTTTGCCTGCATGTATTTGGCGCGCCTGACCAGGTTTTGGATGTGAGCCTGCCACGCGGCTAACGGGTCGGGCTGGGTGGCGCGGGTGGTCTCGAAAATTGCCTGCCAGAGACGTTCCTCCGCTTCCTGCGCAGGCAGGCTAGGGAAGACCTTTGCCGCCCAGGCTGGGGAGGCGGATGCCACCACGCACCAGTTGATGGCGTTGCGGCTGACCGCCGCGCTGATGGGAGCGTAGTTTTGCAGATGACTCTTTTGCATGGCGGCGACGCGCTCTGCATCCAGCCCGGCGTAGGCATCCGGGTCATTGGCATAGATGGAAAGCAGGGCGTCGCCGTTTTGAATCATTTCCATTACGCCGCTGACCTGGAATTTGGGATACTCGTCGAAGGAATCGGCGGGGGCATGCTGCAGGCGGATGCGGTGCATCTCTTCGTCGCCCCAAATCGCCTCCACATATTTTGCGCCGGCGGCGTAGGCGGCGCGGGTCACAGCATGGACGAGCGCGCGCCCGGCGGGCGGCACGCCGCGCGAGGTGGCGTTGGTGATGACGAGGCGCTGTCCCTTTTGCAGGTTCAGCCCGATTTTGACGATGGCTTCGGCGTATTTTTGGAGAAGTTCCTGATGGGTATCGTTTGACATGGCGGCGTCCCTTTGTGTGGTTTGTTCAAGTCAGGACTTACGCAAAACCCTGCGTAGAGCGCGTTCTCTAACGCGCAGACTGGATAATCCACGTTAGAGAACGTTGATTACGCGTAAGTCCT
>DAOUBY010000103.1:0-52012 GCA_034432325.1 Anaerolineales bacterium | reverse complement strand
CCACGAAGTTTTTTAAATCATCTTACATCAAATTTCAAGATTCTGAATAGCGCCTTTTGGAATTTCTTTGTGCACTTCGTGTCCTTCGTGGATAAAGACCTTTTTGCAGTAGACCAGTGTTTTGAAGTTCAGTTCTAACCACAGATGAACACAGAGAAAGCGGAGAACACACATGCGCCTGCAGTCCGCCGCAGGCAGAGAAAATCCTATGCCTGGCATCCTGCCTCTCCTCGACAAAGCCCTCGCCTCCCGCGCGCATCTGCTTGCTCCTCCGCACGAGACCGCCTTCCGTCTCTTCAACGGATTCGCCGAAGGCTGCCCGGACATCGCGCTGGATGTGTACGGCAGGACGCTGGTCGTTCACGATTACGCCGAGACTCCCAACCCTGCATTGATTCGAGAAGCCGCGAACCATCTGCATTACTCCCTTGATTGGCTGCGGGCAGGAATTGTAAAGACCCGAAACGGGAAAACTCCAGAGGAAAAACGCGGCGTTCTGCTCTTCGGCGAAAACCCCGACCGCAAAATCCGCGAACACGGCGTCTGGTACGCCGTCAACCTCACCCTCAACCGCGACGCCAGTTTCTACCTCGACACGCGCAACCTGCGGAAGTGGCTCATCGAAAACGCACGGGGCAAAACCGTTTTGAACACTTTCGCCTACACCGGCAGCCTGGGCGCGGCGGCGCTGGCGGGCGGCGCGGAACGAGTCATCCAAACCGACCACAGCCGCACCTTCCTCAACCTCGCCAAAGAGACCTATTCCCTCAACGGCTTCCCCATCCATAAAGCGGACTTCCTCACCGCAGACTTTTTCTCCGCCGCTGCCCGCTTTAAAACCGCGCGTCAACTCTTCGACCTGCTCCTGCTCGACCCGCCGTTCTTTTCCACCACCCCCAAAGGCAAAGTGGACCTGGTGCATGAGAGCGCGCGGCTTATCAACAAAGTGCGCCCGCTGGTGAAGGACGGCGGCATGCTGGTGGCGGTCAACAATGCCCTGTTCGTCAGCGGCAGGGAATATATGCAGACGCTCGAAGAGTTATGCAAGGACGGCTACCTGACCATCGAAGATCTGATTCCCGTGCCGCAGGACTTCATCGGCTATGAAACGGTTGGCGCGCCGGTTGCCGATCCCAGTCCGTTCAACCACTCGACCAAAATTGCCGCGCTGAGAGTGAAACGAAAATTGAACTCATGAAAAAGCTCATCCAGGTCATTGACTTCATCGAGGACTTCATGCGCTGGTCGAAGCGGCGCAGGGACATCCGCGCAGCAGCGCTGGTTGGGTCGTATGCGCGCCTTCAGGCAACCCCCACCTCCGACGTGGACCTGGTCATCATTGCTGTTGACCCGCAAAAATATCTGGCGCAAACCGACTGGCTGAGAAATTTCGGAACGGTCATCGCCAGCCAGGTGGAAGACTATGGCAAACTGACATCCCTGCGCGCCTGGTATGAGAACGGACTGGAAATCGAATACGGATTCACCACCCGCGAGTGGATTGCCGCGCCGCTCGACGCGGGAACCAAACGCGTCATTGCAGACGGTATGCGGGTTCTTTTCGAGAAGGAAGCCCTGCTCAGCCCCTATGAGACCAAAACACAGGCAGGCGCAAGCCGTGTAAGAAAGGCATAAGAAAAAAACCTGCCTGCCAACATCCTGCTTTATAATTCGACCGATGACGACACGATCCAATGAAGCCTGGCTCGCAGATTTGCGTGCAGACGGGGAGCGAAGAAACGCCGCCCTGGAAGACCTGCGTACCATCATCCATAAGGGATTGCCGTATGCGCTCTCGCGCTGGCTCTCACCCAGCCAGCCGAACTTCGAGTCGCTGGTGGAAGAAGTGACCCAGGAAACGCTCCTGCGGGTGCTCGATCAACTGGACACATTCGAAGGACGCAGTCAATTTACCACCTGGGTGCACAAAATTGCCGTGCGCATCGCTCTCACCGAACTGCGCCGCAAACGCTGGCGCGACTCATCCCTCGAAGAACTGACCGAAAACGAGGACGCCCCGCCTCCTCAGGGGCTTTTGGCAGATGTCCAAGCCGGTCCCGACATCTCCGCCGAACGCACCGACATGCTGGCGCGCGTCCGCCGCGTGATCGAAGAGGAACTGACAGAACGCCAGCGGGAGGCGCTGGTTCTGCTCGGCATCCAAAACATGCCCATGGACGACGCCGCCCGCAAACTCAAAACCAACCGCAACGCGCTCTACAAACTCCTGCACGACGCCCGTCTCAGGCTGAGAACGCGCCTCGCCCTGGAAGACATCAGCCCGCAGGAAGTGCTGGCTCTCTTCGAGCAAAAGTAAGTAAGATTAAGAAATCATTAATCGTCTCATTGGCGTATGAACCTTCGAGAACTCATCCAACGGGTACGCAAAAAAATCAAACCTCACGAGGAACTCTCCAACGAGGCGGTGCTGGGATTCCTGCGCGTTCTGGAGGACGTGCGCAAGGAGGAACTCTCCTGCGCCGAAATCTACTCCAAACTCGACGAGTACGTGGAATGCGAAATCGGCTGCAAGGACGCCGCCCATGTCATGCCGCTCATCCGCGAACACCTCGACATCTGCCAGGAGTGTTGTGACGAGTACGAAGCCCTGCTGGACGTTGTCGAAAAAATGGACGAGGAACAAAAATAGAGGAATTCGGTCAAAGTTCAGCGGCGGGCATGCCCGCCGCTGGTTGTTTAACCGTGGAAAATCTTTTCCCCCGCCCGAATGGGCGCCTTCACGCGGTTCTCTGCCGGGGTAATCGGGCAGGACCACATCTCGTTGTAGGCGCAGTAGGGGTTGTATGCCAGGTTGAAGTCCACAAGGAAGCGGTCGCCGGGCAGTTCTTCCGGTTCGAGGTAACGCCCGGCGGGGTAAGTCTCTGTGCCGGCAAGCGAATCCACGAACGGCAGAAAGTAACCATGCTCACTGCGGTAAATGGTCAATTCGGCTTCCTGTCCCTCCACCACGAATTTGAAACGCCCATGACGGAAGTACATTTGCACGCCGCCGGTGGTCGTCTGCATATAAACAGGCTGTTCATCGTTCAACCGCTCGATTTTCACTTCCAACCGCAAGGCATCGTTTTCAGGGAAGTAATTCAACCCTTTAAACTCACGCTTTTGCTCGCGCGTCAGCGGGCTTTGCGGATGCGACTTGAAAAACTCATCCTTCTCTGCGCGGAACTCTTCCAGTTCGGTCATGTTGCCTCCAATACAAAAAGCGACTATCACATAGATACCGGCGCCGGCGACATTCTTACAACGGCGTTGTAACATGCCCCCTCTTGCGCTTCCCCATCTCTTATGCTATCGTTATCGGCGTATGGAACAGAAAACCGTGTTCATCATCGAAGACGAAGAAGACGCCGCCGAACTGTTTGCCGAAATGATGCGCATCAACGGTTTCCGCGTCCTGAAGACCTCGCGCAGCGAGCCCGCCATCGCCATGATGACCGCCGACAGACCCGACCTTGTGCTGCTCGACATCATGATGCCCGAAATCTCCGGGCTCGACATCCTGCGTCAGATGCGCCGCGACCCCAACCTGGCAAACATCCCGGTCATCGTCGTCACTGCCAAAGGCATGCCCACCGACATCAAAAACGGCATGGAAGCAGGCGCCTCCACCTATCTCACCAAACCGGTCGGCTTTCTCGAACTGAAAGAAGCCGTCGAACGTGTGCTTGGGGCAAACTCCTGAACCGTATGAAACCCCTGCGGACATTCATCGCCGCCGATATTCCCCTTCCCATCCAGCAAGCCATGCAAAGCCATGTGGACACCCTGCGCCTCTCCCTCGGCGACCTGGTACGCTGGGTGCCCGTCAAAAACATCCACCTCACCCTGAAGTTTCTCGGAGCCGTTTCGCCCGCCAGCATGGAACTGCTGACTCAAATGCTCCGCGCCGAAGCGGATTCCTGCCCTCCCTTCGACATCTCCATCGGCGGGCTCGGCTCCTTTCCAAACCCGAAGCGGGCGCGCGTGCTTTGGGTGGGGATTCAGGCTCCGGCGGAGTTGGAGGCGCTCCAGCGCGGCGTCGAAGCCGCCTGTGTGCGGCTCGGCTACGCGTCCGACGCGCGTCCCTTTTCTCCGCATCTCACCATTGGGCGCGTCCGCGAGCGCATCGCCGCCGCCGACCAGCAAAAAATCCAGAAAGCGCTGGAGGAAATTACAATTGACTCACTCGGCGCTGCCCGGGTAGACTCTATCCATCTCTACAAAAGCGACCTGAAATCAGGCGGCTCGCTCTACACCAAACTCTTCTCTGCGCCGCTCAACCCACAGCGACGGCTGTACCCTGCATAACACAAGAGGTGAAACCTGAACGCACTCGAACTTGCCCATAAAATCGTCGAAGCCCTGGAGGACAAAAAGGGCGAAGACATCCTGCTCCTCGACATCAAAGGAGTTGCCACGTTTACCGACTATTTCATCCTCTGCAACGGCACCAGCGACCGCATGCTCGACGCCCTTGCCAAAGGCGTGCTGGAAGCAACCAAAGCGCACTTCAAAAAGAAGAGCCGCGTGGAAGGCGAATCGCGCGAAGGCTGGCTGGTTCTGGATTTTGGCGATGTGGTCGTACACCTCTTCTCGCCCGATATGCGCGCCTACTACGATCTCGAAGAACTCTGGAGCGACGGGAAGGTGCTGTTGAGAGTCCAATAGTCTGGAGTCTGAAGTCTAAAGTCTGCAAAATAAAACGTCCCGCCGATCACTCAGCGGGACGTTCCAATTACCACGTACCAAAACCTACTTCTCGAACACCCATTTATCCACTTCACGCTTCCAGTCCACGAGTTCTTCCGGCTTGAACCACAGGGCAACTTCCCGCACGCCGGTCTCGGGCTTGTCCGAGGCGTGGATCAGGTTGCGTCCCACCTCGAGGGCGAAGTCATGGCGGATGGTGCCGGGCGCGGCTTCCGCCGGCCTGGTCGAGCCGACCGTCTGGCGGATGGCGGCGACGGCGTTGGGACCTTCCCACACCATCGCCATCACCGGCGCAGAAGTGATGTAGGCAATCAAACCGTCATAGAACGGTTTGCCTTGGTGTTCGGCGTAGTGCGCCTTTGCCAGGTCCAGGCTGACCTGCATGAACTTCGCGCCGACAAGGCGCAGTCCGCGGCGCTCGAAGCGGGCAATGACTTCACCGATCAAGCCGCGCTGAACGCCATCGGGCTTTACCAACACAAGCGATCTTTCCACAGATTTCCTCCAAAAATAAAAATAAGACCTGACAGGTCGTCGAGACCTGCCAGGTCGTTTTCGCTAACGCAACAATTCTTCCGCCTTGGTGTAAGCGTCCAGGGCATCCTGCAGTTGATTGGCGCGCATGTACGCATCGCCGAGCGCCTGCCAGATGCTGACTTCCACCGGGTAGCGGTATAACGCCTCGCGCAGGTCGAAGATGACTTCCTCGAGGTAGCGTCCCTTTTTGATGAGTTTGCCGTAGGAGTCGAGCGCGGCAGGGATGTTGCTGCGCGAGAGTTCCGTCCGTGCAGAGGCAAGCAGCGGGTCGCCAGGCATGCTCAACATCCCCGTTCCGCGCAGGCTGGTGACGGGTTCCACATACGTCGCCGGCGGAGCGGGTTTGGGCTCTTTCTTGGGAGCCTTTTTCGGCTTTGGCTCAGGCTCGGGTTCAGGAGCAGGCGCCGGGGCGGGCTGAGGCGGTTCTTCCACCGGCTTCCAGTCTGCAGGGCGGGTCGGCTCGATCTTGGGCGGCTCCACCACCAGTTCGCCGGTCTCGTCGCGCAGCCAGGCGGGTAAATCTTCCGCAGCGGGGATGACGGGAGGCTGTTCCTCTTCGAGGTTGCTCAACCAGTCGGGCAATTCTTCGGGGGCAGATTCCTGCGCCGCTTCTGCCTCAGGGACGGCTGTCTCTGCTGCGGGGGCTTGTTCTTCGCTGACGCCCTGCAGCCAGCCCGGCAGTTCGGCGGCGGGCGCTTCTTCCGGCGCCTCCTCCAGCGACTTGAGCCATTCGCCGGTTTCGCCCGTCTCGACGGGGGCAGGTTCGATGGGCGTTTCGGCTTCATCCAGGCTCTTGAGCCACGAGGCGACGTCAGCCTCGGCGGGCTGGGGTTCTTCCGCCGCCTGCGGCTCGGAAGGTTCAGGGGTCTCTGGCGGGGTTTGGGCAGGGGGTTCGAGTTCCTGCGCCTGTTTCACCCACTGCGGGGCTTCCTCGCGGCGTTCTTCGGGCTTGGTGAGCAAACCTTCGGTTGCGCCTTGTTTGGCGGCAAGCGCCTCGAGCCAGGCGAGAGCATCGTCAATGTTTTCTTCCGCGGCTTTGGGTGCGGGAGGCGCAGCAGGTTCTTCCTGAAGGGGCTGGGATGTTTCGGGGGCAGGTTCGAGTTCGCCGGTTGGCTGTTTGGCTTGTTTCACCCAGTCGGGTTCTTCAGTCCGCCGTTCTTCGGGCGTGGTGAGCAAGCCTTCGGTTGCGCCCTGTTTGGCGGCAAGCGCTTCGAGCCAGGCAAAGGCGTCATCCTGCTCTTTTTCGGTTGTGCCGAGCGCGCCGGCATCTGCCGCTGCAGAGGGGGCAGGGGCAGCCGGGGTCTCTTCGGCAGGGAGTTGAAGGTCGCTGGCGGGTTCGGCGTCGAGGCTCTTCAGCCAGTCGGGCTGCGCTTCGGCGGCAGGTTGTTCTTCCTGAACAAAGTCTTTCAACCAGTCGGGCTGCGTTTCGGCAGGCGAGGCAGGGGCTTCTTCCGGCTCCAGGTCTTTGAGCCAATCGAGTCCGCTTTCGGCGGCGGGTTCAGCGGCTGGGAGCGGCTGCTCTTCCTGCTCCAGGCTTTTCAGCCAGTCCAGGTCTGCGGCGGGAGCGGATTCGGCGGCGGAGGGCACGGGGAGTTCGTCAGTGCCGATTTTATTGATCCAGTCGGGCAGTTCTTCTTCCTGCGGTTCTTCGGCCGGCTGGATGGCTTCTGCTGGCGCCATGGCTTTGATCCAATCGGGCAGGTCGCCTTGGGCGAGGGGTTCGGCAGGCGTTTCTTCCTCGAACATGGAGGCTTTGCTCTCGTCAAAGGCGCCGGTGGCGGCTCCCCACCCGGCGGCGCGGAGGAAGTCGGGGATGTCTTCTTCAGCCGCAGGGGAGGGAGAGGCTGGGGTCTCAGAGTCAAGCGCCGGGGCGGAAAGAGGCGTCTCTTGCTGGAAGGAGGTTTTCAGCCAGTCGGGCTGCTCGTCTGCGGGGCGGAGGTCGCCCTCAATGGCAATCGCTGCAGAATTCCAGTCTGCGCGCATGCCCACTTCCTGACCGTTCCACTCCAGGTGTTCGAGCGAAACTGCCGCGTCGCTGACTTCGGCGGAGCGCAGGAGGCTGTCTGCCTGGGCGGCGTAGGGGTCGAGTTCGATGACGCGCTGACGGTAGGGTTGGGCGCTTTCGGGGCGGTCCACGCCGAGGATTTCCGCGAGGATGAGGTTGGCTTCACGGCAATAAGGCAGACGTTTGAGAACGTCGGAGGCGGCGTCTGCGGCGTCCTTTTTCTGCCCGCTTTGAAAGTATGCCCTGGCAAGCAGCGCCTGAATGTCGCTGCGCCCCGGGTCTTCTTCGAGGATGTTCCTGGCTTCGGAAATGGTTTGAGGGTACAGTTCGCCGCGCATGTACATGTTTGCCAGCGCGCCGCGCGTCAGGCGGATGCGCGGCGGGGGAACGCCGTCGCGCCGCCCGTACAGGCGCTGGAGTTCGGCTTGAATGGCAGGGTTGGCAGACTGCACATCGAAGGCGCGTTCCATGTGCCAGATGGCGTCGTCGAGTTTGTTTTGTTCGTCGCGGATGATGCTCATGCCGACATGCGCGACGAAATCTCCGGGCTCCGCCGCCAGCACGCGCGAAAAGATGTCCGCCGCTTCGTTGTAGCGTTTGGCTTCGAGATACGCCTTGCCGAGCAGGCGGTAGGTTTCGAGGTGTTTGGGGAACGTCTTGAGAATGTGCTGGCAATGCGCAACCGCTTCTTCGAGATGGCTGCGGTCAATCATCGCCTCGATTTCGCGGTTGTATGCCCGAAGTGAAACTTTTGCCATGAGTCGTTTTACTCCTCTTTGTTATTATAACGCACCTTAACCGGGGTAAAACAACGGCAGAGGAGCAACTTGGGCGTCGCTGAAGGCATGCGCCTGCAATACAGCCTGGCGCGCTTCGGCGAGTTTGGATGCGTCATTGGCGTGGACGGTAAAGAGCGGCTCGCCCGCCTCGACCCTCTCGCCCACTTTTTTGTGGATGATGAAGCCGACGGCATGGTCAATGGGATCGGATTTCTTTGCGCGCCCGGCGCCCAGCGCCACCGCCGCCTCGCCCACGGCTCTGGCATGGACCTGGGAGATGTATCCGCTTCGAGGGGCTTTTACCACCTCGACGAATTTCGCGCGCGGGAATTTGGAGGTGTCGTCCACATACGACACGTCGCCGCCCTGCGCCTCCACCAGCACACGGAACTTCTCCAGGGCTGCGCCGCTGGCGATGGAGGCTTCCGCCATTTTGCGGGCTTCTTCGAGGGTGGCTGCGCGTTTTCCAATGACCAGCATGTGGGCGGCGATGTGCATGCAATGCTCGCGGAAATCCGCCGGCCCGCCGCCTTTGAGGGTTTCAATGGCTTCGATGACCTCCAGCGCATTGCCGACGGCGCATCCCAGCGGCTGGTTCATGTCCGAAAGCAGCGCGGCCACCTCGCGCCCCGCCAGTTTGCCAATGTCCACCATCAGGCTGGCAAGTTGACGGGCTTCTTCGAGAGTGGTCATGAAGGCGCCCAGCCCGGTCTTCACATCCAAAACGATTGCCTGTGCTCCGCCGGCGAGTTTCTTGCACATGATGGAGGAGGCAATCAGTGGAATGGACTGCACCGTGCCGGTCACATCGCGCAGAGCGTAGAGTTTGCCGTCGGCAGGCGCCAGGTCGAGGGATTGACCGCTGAGGACGATGCCTTTTTCCTTGAGTTGGCGTTTGAACTCCTCGGTGGTGAGGTCCACGCGGTAGCCGGGGATGGATTCCATTTTATCGAGTGTGCCGCCGCTGAAGCCCAGCCCCCGCCCCGACATCTTCCCCACCGGCAAGCCGCACGCCACGACAACGGGAAGCACAACCAGGGAGGTCTTGTCGCCGACGCCGCCGGAGGAATGCTTGTCCACGGCAAAATCCACCACGTCGCTCAAATCGAGCATTTGACCGGAATGCGCCATGGCAAGGGTCAGGTCGGTGGTTTCGCGCGGAGTCATGCCGTTCAGCACCACGGCCATGGCAAAGGCGGAAGCCTGATAGTCGGGAATTTCCCCCGATGCAAATCCTTTGATAAAGAACTCAATTTCTTCTCGAGTGAGTTCGCCTCGATCACGCTTTTTGATGATGATGTCCACAGCGCGCATGAGAATCTCCTTGTTCTGTTTTGCGCGCTTATTTTATCCCACTTTGCAGGCGGTCAGCCGTTCTTTACCAGCCGGTAGCCATTCTTTTCATCCTGCACCATCCAGCCCAGCGCCGTAATCTCCTCGCGCAAACGGTCTGATTCGCTCCAGTTTTTTGCGGCGCGCGCGGCAAGGCGTTTTTCCGCCAGGCTGATGACGCTTTCGGGCGGCTGGTCGTCAACCGCCAGCGGCGGGGCGTGAAGCGCCATTTCCCAAGCCTGGGCAGAGATGCCGCTCTCCAGCGGTTCGGGAATTTTGAACGCGCCGAGTTCATCCAGCCTGAAGACGGAACCTGCCGGATAAATCTCCGGGTTGCACTCACGAACAATGGAGACCGTACTCACCCCGCTGACTTCGCAGACGCCGTTTTCCAAATCCATGATGATGCCGGTGTGTTCATCCAGTCCGAGGGTGGTATTTTCTGATGGGACCAAATCACACCATTGGGCAAAGCGTTCCATGCCGATAAAACAGCGGCTGGTATCGAGGTCTGCGCCGCCATCGCTATTGTTCCAATGCGGGACGAAGGAGAGATGCAAGCCGAAGTCGGCAAAGAAGTTCAGCCCCTCCACTGCGTGGACCTCTTCGCCCACTTTGTAGATTTCGTAGACCGGCAAGGCATGAGCGCCGACGGAGATTGTGGCGGCAGAGGCAAAAATCAGGGCAGCGCCGAGGCGGTGCCGGGCGCGGATGAGGTCCCAGGCGAGCGTACCCTGCAACTGGCGTATGGCGTAGGTGGGGCTGCCCGGTCCCATGAAGATCATGTTGGCGTAGAGGAGCGGTTGGAGGATTTCGGCGTCGTCGGGGCTGAAGGCGGTCCTTTTTTTGCGGGCAGGGATGACATCCACCGCTGGTTTATAGTTTTGGAGGCGGGTTTTCATGAAGTCGCCCACCCGCCCGACGACTTGCGCCGAGTTCAACTCGAAGCCGGCAGGGGTTTCGAGCAGGGCAATGCGAAGCGGTTCTTTGATATTTTTGGCAAGCGATTCAAAAATGCGCCCGCCCGCCAGGGAGGTTTCGCCGGAGCCGAGAAAAGCAATTTGTCCGAGTGTCATGCTATGGTGACGCCTTATTCAACTCATCTATTACCCGAAAAAGCGCGTCGTTGGAGGGAATGTCGCTCATGGAAGCGCCATAATGAGCGAAGCGGATGCAGCCATTTTTGTCAACAACACAGTTCAAGGGCATGCGTCCCAGTTTGAAGAGGTTGACTTCCTGACGGTACATCCTTGCCACACGATGTTCAGGGTCGGGCAAACCGATGAAGGGGATGCGCTCGTTTACCCAATATTGCTCAAAGGCTGAGGGGGAATTGGGTCCCACCGCCAGAATTTCGGCATTGCGCCCCACAAAGCGCTGATAATCATCCCGCAGGCGCGCCAACTGCGCGCGGCAGTGCGGTCACATGAACCCGCGCAAAAAGGCAAGCACCACCGTCTTTTTCCCGCGAAAATCAGAGAGACGCACAGGGTTGCCCTGCACATCCTGCAGTTCGAAGTCCGGCGCCAGCACGCCGGGGGTAATCAGTTCAGGTTTCATTTACTCTGCAAACTCTCCAGAAATTTCAGGGTTGCCTGGGCAGTCTGCCGCCATTGCTCCTCGGCAGTGATGGAGGCAGGGTTATCGCCGCTTTGTTCTCCATACGCGCCAAACTGGGCGTGATTCCCGCCTTCGATGACGAAGTACAGGGTGAAATCGGGTAACAATGCGCGAGAGGCTTCGATACGCTCGCCGCCCGCCAGCCCGTCATTCGAGCCATAGACCGACAAAACAGGCATGTTCAGGCGCTTGAGCGAGTCGTCCGCCGGGTAGGATGCCCAAAGCACAACGCCCCTGACCCGATCGGGATGAGCCGAAGCGTAACTCGACGCCGCCACCCCTCCCAGGGAATGTCCGCCAACCACCCAGAGCGCAATCTGCGGATGCGCGGAAATCACCTCGTCCGCCGCATTGACCTCGAAAAACGCCAGGTTGAGGTTGACCTTTACAACCGCTACAAAATATCCCTGCTCGGCAATCTGCCGCAAGACGGGGGCATAGGCGCGGTAATCCACGCGGGCGCCGGGGTAAAAGATGAAGCCGGCGGATGGCGTCACGCCGGGCGGCGAAAAGGAGATGTAGCCGTCCTGTTTTGTCACGCTGACCCGCTTGTCCGACTCCAGCGCACGCAAGGCGTCTTCGGTGGGACGGGCGGCAGAAAAAGCCCAAAGGATAAATCCAAGCGTCAGGATCGCAAGACCAGCCAAAAGTCCAAGAGAGAAGCGTTTCCAAATTTTCATTCGAGCAGCGCCTTTGCTTTCTTCCAAATATCGTCGAACATTGCCTCAGTCAGTTTCCCGGTCAGGGTGTTTTGCTGGCTGGGGTGATACGAACATAAAATCCACATCCCATTGTCCAGCCGGTAGGCGGCGCCATGAGCGAACTTTCTGGCGGGATGGCGGGCAGAATATATGCCGAGAATTCTCTCAAAAGCTATCCGACCCAGACAAACAACGACTTTGGGATGCAGAATTTTTAATTCCCGCTCCAAATACGGCTGACAATTGTTCAACTCGTCGAGACTTGGCTTGTTGGCAGGCGGCGCACAACGGGCGGACGCGGTGATGTACAGCCCCTTCAGGATGAGACCATCGCTTCGCGACTCCGCCGACGGCTGATTCGCAAACCCAGCCCGGTACAACGCCGGATACAAAAACCTGCCCGACGCATCGCCCGTAAACTGACGCCCGGTACGATTGGAGCCGTGCGCGCCGGGCGCCAGCCCCACGACCAAAATCTGCGCGTGAGGGTCGCCAAATCCCGGCACGGGCTTGCCCCAATACTCCTGATCCTGATATGCCCTGCGCCTGACCCGCGCCACTTCCTCCCGCCAGGCAACCAGCCGCGGACACTTGCGGCAGGCAATGATTTCTTGATTGAGTTTTTCCAGTTGCGATGACATGGCTGTTATTAACTCACCTTACGCAGCAGCACGAGATTTATCTCGTATTTTTAGGCGACATAAATGTCGCGCTACGGGAAAACTGCGTAACATCAGTTATTAATGCGAAAAGGGCGCTCTCGCACCCTCTTCGTCTCTTCCTTGTTTTTTCCTCGACTTTATTCGATGAGTGAAAGCCAGGCTTGGCTCATAGGGAATTGTTGGCGGACGTATCAGAATGTCCGCCGCGCGATGCCGATTCTGCATATTTTTAGAGATGAGCCACCGAGTTTTTTTGACGATTCGGTGCGAGACAGGATCAGGCTGCGGCGCGGGGCCAGATGGCAAGTTCCAGGGTGATGCGCTCAAAGTAACTGTTTGGAGGCAGGGCGCCCATGCCGTATTCCAAATCCACGACTGTGGCGAGCAGCTGCAGGGTTGCCGTCTCCAAAAGAATTTGTTCGCCCTTTTTGACGACGTGCAGGTCGCCTTTGGGTTCGAGCCGCATGCGGATGTTGGGGTCGCTGTAGGCATGTTCGGACATGAGGACTTTGGTGGCGGTTTTGATGTCGTTTTTGTCGAACAGCCAGACTTCGAGCGCGGCGACTTTTTTCGGCTCGCCCACGCCGATGGTTTCGGAAATGCCCACGCCGTATTCGCCGAGGAATTCGCCGCCTGCGGTGTCAATGCTGAAGGACTCGTCATACAGGTCGTCGCCGAGGACGTAGGTGGTCATGGTTTGGGTGATGGGAGGCGCAAGCCCAAGTTCCTCGAAGTTGGTGCGCTCGGCGCTGCGGCTGGCTTGCGCGGCTTGCATGACGGCAGTGGTGACGGCGGGACCTTTCCGCAGGAGGCGGTAGAGATAAAAGCCGCCCGCGCCCAGCAGGATGACAATCACCGCCACAGAGAGCAGGATGATGAACGTGCTGGAGGAGGCGCCTGCGCTGGTTTGCGGCTGAGGGACGATTGGACCTTTGACGGTTTGAATCAACGCGCCGTAGTTTTGCAGAACCGCCGGGTCAATTTTGCCGGGGTTGGCTTGCAGGCGCACGTACGTACTCGCGGCGGCTTTTCCCAGGTCGTCCCAGCGGCGAAGCGCGTCGTTCGGGTCGTTGTTGCGGGCGTAGGCTTCCGCCGCCATGCGCAGGTAATCCTCCTGCAGGTCTGCCCGCAGAACTTCGGGGGTGCCGTCGGTCCATTTGACGGGCCACAGTCCCCATCCGATGATCAATCCCAACAACAAACCCAAGATCACTCCGGTAATCAGAGCGACTCTTGGGTTTTTGAGGAGATTCTTTACAATCGCGAGTACGGCTTCCATGGCATTTTCCTTTTGGTTGGATTGTTGCCTAGATTATATACCATCCCGCTTTGAAAACAACCATCGAAGGTACCAGTTTCTATGGCTTTCTCAAAGTCAGCAAAAACGGCATCGAATGAACGCGAATGCCCCCAATTTTTGTGAAATTCGCGTAATTCGATGCGAAAAAAAACAGAGCAGGCGATCATAAAGGCAACTTTGGGAAAGCCATGTACTAGTTTCGATTTTCCGCCTATTCGACGGGTTCTGGAAGTATGGTCTCCAGCAGGAAGGTCTCCTGGCAGTTGGTGCATTGCGCTTCGCGCTTGCTGGCAACCACCAGCAGACCGCCGCATTTGGGACAGGGCGGCTGAAGCGGCCGCTTCCAGGAGGTGAAATCGCAGTTTGGGTAATTGGCGCAGCCGTAGAATGTGCGTCCCTTGCGGGTCTTTTTCTCGACCAGGTCTCCGCCATCCTTCGGGCATTGCACGCCGATTTTCACCAGCCAGGGTTCGGTATAACGGCAGGCGGGGAAATTGGAACAGGAGATGAATTTTCCAAACCGCCCATAGCGGATGACCAGTTCGCCTCCATCTTCGGGGCAGGTGCGCCCGATTTTCTCCGGCTCGCTCTTGGTGACGGGCATTTCCGCCTGCGCCCGCTTCAAGTCCTCGGCAAAGGGATGGTAGAACTCGTGGATGACTTCCGTCCATTCCGCCTGACCGTTGGAGATCATATCCAGGTCTTCTTCCATGCGGGCAGTGAATTGGTAGTCCACAATGTCCGAAAAATACTTCACCATCAGGTCATTGACCTGCATGCCGATCTCGGTCGGCACGAGGCGTTTATCTTCGCGGACGACATAACCGCGCTGTTGAATGGTCGAGATGGTCGGCGCATAGGTGGAGGGACGCCCGATGCCTTCCTCTTCCAACGCCTGCACCAGCGAGGCTTCGGTATAGCGCGGCGGCGGCTGGGTGAAATGCTGTTCGGGGATGAGCCGCACGAGTTCCTGCCGCTGTCCTTCCTCGAGACCAGCGGGGATTTTCACGTTTTCCTCTTCCTCCTCCGTCCGGGCGTCCTCGCTCTTTGCTTCCTCGTACACCACGAGGAAGCCGGCAAATTTCACCGCCGACCCGGAGGCGCGCAGGAGATACTCGTGCGCATTAGACTTGCCCGTCACTTCAACTTGCAGGGTATCGTACACCGCCGCTTCCATCTGGGAAGCCACGAATCTCTGCCAGATCAGGCGGTACAACTTGAACATGGCTGGCTCGAGATATTTCTGCACCTGCTCCGGCGTGCGCATCACAGACGTGGGGCGGATTGCCTCGTGCGCTTCCTGCGCATTGGCGGAGCGTTTCGTATATTGCGGCGGTTCGGCAGGCAGGAAGTCGGCGCCGTATTTTTCGGTCACATATTGACGCGCCTCCTGCTGAGCAATTACCGAGACGTTGGTCGAGTCGGTTCGCATGTAGGTAATCAAGCCGGTCTCGCCGCCATTGCCCACATCCTGACCTTCGTAGAGCGCCTGCGCCAGCGCCATCGTCCGCCGGGCGGTGAAGCCGAGTTTGCGCGAAGCCTCCTGCTGCAGGGTGGAGGTGGTGAACGGCGCGGAAGGTTTGCGCCGCCGCTCGCCGCGTTTGATTTTGGTGATGGTGTAGGCGGCAGATTCCATATCGGCGAGGATGGGCTTGACGGTCTCTTCGTTGGGAAGTTGCGGATCCTGATCGTCCATCTTCGCCAGTTTTGCCGTGAAGGTGGATTTCAATCCCTCGGGTTTGAACTCGCCGTGAATGGACCAATATTCCGTGGGGACAAAGGACTCGATCTCGCGTTCTCTCTCGACGATGAGCCTGAGCGCCACCGATTGAACCCTGCCTGCCGAAAGGCGTCCGCGCACCTTCTCCCACAGGATCGGGCTGATGCTGTACCCCACCAGACGGTCCAGAATGCGGCGCGCCTGCTGGGCATCCACCAAATCCATGTTGATCTGACGCGGATGCGCAAAGGCTTCCTTGATGGCGGGTTCCGTGATCTCATGAAATACGACGCGTTTTGCGCGCGCCGGGTCAATCTCCGCGGCTTCCAGCAAATGCCACGAAATGGATTCGCCTTCGCGGTCGGGGTCGGTGGCGAGGTAGATTTCCTCCGCCTTTTGGGCAAGTTTCTTGATTTCGCGCACCACTTCCTTCTTTTCGTTTGGCACACGATATTTGGGTTTGAAACCGTTTTCAATATCCACCGACAATTGCGACTTCAACAAATCGCGCACATGCCCCACCGAAGCGCGGACGGTATATCCCTTGCCGAGATAACGTCCCACCGTTCTTGCCTTCGCGGGAGATTCAACAATGACGAGTTTGCCGCTGCGCTTCTCTTCCTTGACCTGTTTTTCAGGCTTCGGCGGCGGCGTCAACCCCGCGTGCGCTTCGGTGCGTCCCATTTTATAAAGTTTTGTGCCGCAAACCGGGCAAACCCCAATCGTGACGGGAGAACCCTTGGCGTTGAAGCCCGCCACAGGGTCTTTCATCTCACGCTTGGTTTTGCATTTCATGCAATATGCTTCCATGTACACTCCTGCATCACGCCTCCTCGTCCAGAGGAAAGGCGAGGGTTATTTACCAACTTACCGTATACGGCGGCGCGAATTCATCTCGCGGCGACATAAATGCCGCACTACGGGAAAAAGGCTGCGCAACACCAGTTATAAGTATTTTTCCTGATGATGTTTCTTCAAATGCTCGACGATGTTCTTGACCTTTTGTGATTGATCGGTCTTACAAACCAGCAGAACGTCGCCCGCGTCCACCACGACCACATCATCCAGCCCGATGGTGACGATCAGGCGCTGATCGTCCAAGCCATATACCAGCGTATTGTGCGTATCGAGCGGCAAATGCTGGGAGTTGACCGAAACATTTCCGTTCAAATCCGGCAGGAGCACCTCGAAAAGCGAATCCCATGAACCCACGTCGCTCCAGCCCAAGCCGCCCGCCGGTAATACTGCAACGCGCTCCGCCTTTTCCATCACGCCATAGTCAATGGTTTGAGAGCGCAAATCATACCAAAGTTTTTGGATGACGGCGTCTCGCTGAGGGGTATCCCAGGCGGAGGCAATTGCTTCCACAGCCCGAAACAAATCGGGCATCTGGCGTTCGATCTCAGCCAGGATGACATCCGCCCGCCAGATGAACATACCGCTGTTCCAGGAATGATCGCCGCTGCGCAGGAGTTCCTGTGCGGTGACCTGATCGGGCTTCTCTTTGAAACGCTTCACCTTGTAAACGGGATATTTGTAATCGCCATCCAGCGGCTCGCCTTGCTGAATGTACCCGTACCCCGTGGAAGGGAAGGTGGGCGTAATCCCCAGCGTAACCAGATACTTCTTTTCGGCAACTTCGAACGCCGTGCGGAGCAGATATTCAAATAAATCCAGGTTGCGGATGTGATGATCGGCGGTTTGAATCGTCATCACTGCCTGCGGATCGCGCTTGCCGAGCACCGCAGCCGCCAATGCTACCACAGATGCCGTACCGCGCGGCGCAGGCTCGATCAGATAATTCTCTTTCGGGATGGAGGGAACCTGCTCCTGCATCACCCGCGCCTGCTCCTCGACGGTCACAACCAGAATGCGCTCCGGCGGGAACAAACGCTCCAGCCGGGCAACCGTGCTTTGGAAAAGCGTCTCCTTGCCAAGCAATGGAAGCAATTGCTTGGGCGATTCTTTTCTGGAAACGGGCCACAAGCGCGTCCCGCCGCCTCCCGCCATGATGACTGCATAGGTATGTTCGTTCATTTCATTCACCGTCCGGGGTATTCACGTTGTAACCGGCTTGCTCTTCGCGCACAGCCACGTATTGCATTCCGCCCACCTGACGCACCATGCCCTTCAACTCCATCAGCGCCAGCGTGGCAGAGACTTTTTCAATCGGCAGCCCCGCCTGATTGCGGATTTCATCCACATGCAAAGGCTCGCTGCCAATCACGCTCAACAATTGGGCTTCGAGCGGGTCGCCCGGCATAATCTTGCGGGCGGCTTTTTGCTCGCCCATGCGCGTCAAATCCAGCGCCTGCATCAGGTCGTTGACGCTCAACAAAGGCAGCGCGCCGTTTTGAATCAACTTGTTCGTGCCTTTGCTTTGCGGCGCAAGGATGCTGCCCGGCACGGCAAAGACCTCGCGCCCCTGTTCGGCGGCAAACTCCGCCGTAATCAACGCGCCGCTCGTCTCGCCCGCTTCCACCACTACAACCGCCAGCGACAAACCCGAGATAATGCGGTTGCGCGGCGGAAAATTCGACGCGTCCGGCGGTGTGCCCGGCGCATAATCGCTCAAGAGCGCGCCATGTTCCATGATTTGCTCCGCCAGCGCACGGTGTTCGGGCGGATAAATTTTATCCACGCCCGACCCCAAAACCGCAATCGTCCGCCCGCCCGCTTTGAGAGCCGCCTGATGAGCAATTGCATCCACGCCGCGCGCCAGACCGCTCACCACCGTCATCCCGCGCGCGGCAAGAAACGCCGATAGTTCTTCGGTAATCTGCCTGCCATACGGCGTCACCCGGCGCGTGCCGACAATTGCCACTGCAAACAAATCATCGGGCTGATATTCGCCGCGCAAATACAGCACCGGCGGAGGCTGGTCAATTTCCTTCAAGCGCTGAGGGTATGCTTCGTCTTGCCAGGTCAGAATTTTGATGCCCTGCTTTTCGATTCGTTCCCAGACCTTGTCCAAATCCACGTTTGCCCGCGCCTGGACGACCCTCTCGATCAATTTGGACCCCAAGCCTGCCGCCGCCAAATCTGCCGGCGACGCCGCCCAGGCGGATTTCAAATCGCCGAAGTACGCAACAAGCCCCTGCATGCGCACTGCGCCGATGCCTTTGATCAAGTTGAAGCCGACCCAGAATTTTTTCTCGTCCATGAGAAGTTTTATAAATCGGGATTTACCGCAGATGAACACGAATGAACACTGATTCTGAAGAAAAATGGGATGAAATTCCCTTGTAAATCCAATTTATCTTTGTTCATCTGTGGTTAGAACATGAATTTCAAAACACTCTCGCCCATCAATTAGAGTCTGATGTTACGCAGTTTTCCCGTACCGCGGCACATCGTCCCCGAATGGGGATTCATGTCGCTTGGAAATGCGAGATGAATCTCGCGCTACTGCGTAAGGTGAGTTAGATTCAGGCGGGCAACGCCGGGTCAAAACCTGCCGCATACGGCTCGAGCGGTCAATTTGGGGTTACAGCCCTTCGAGCAGATGAACTCTCAGGAGACGACGCTCAAAATCCAGGTCCAGGATGACCGAAGGGATGGCAGGCAGAAGAATTTCCCTGCCAGAGTCGCCTGCCACAACGTACACATCGTTTGCGCCGGTCTCCAGAATTTCAACCAGTTCACCCAGCGGATTCCCGTCTTCGTCCACAACGCGCAGCCCCAGCAGTTCGTGTTTGTAATGCTGTCCATCGGGCAGGGGGACATCTTTTGCCAGCGCATAAACCCACTGGTTCCGAAACAAGCCCGCTTCTTCGGGTGTGTCAATGCCATCGAATTTTACAAGCATTCCGCTTTTATACGGGCGTACGCTGGTCAGGGTGACCGCTTTGTGGTCTTCGCCCACGAACAGCCTTCTGCCCTTTTTCATGCGTTCGGGGAAGTCGGTGTGCAAGTCCATGATGATTTCGCCGCGCACGCCGTGCGGACGCCGCAAAAATCCAACGCTCAAATAAAGAGGCTCGCCATTTGGCGAGCCCGGTCTCTTTGTATCAGCCATTACTCTGGCTCTACCACATCGAGGGTGACTTGCTTGCCTTCCCGCTCTGCCGCCACCCGTAAGAGCGTGCGGATAGAGTTGGCAACCTTGCCGCCCTTGCCGATGACGCGCCCCATATCGTCTTTGGCAACGCTGAGTTCAAGGCGGAGCCGCGAGCCGCTTCCCATCTCGCGTACCTGCACTTCTTCGGGGTGATCCACCAGCGATTTGGCAATGTATTCGATGAGTTCTTTCATAAAATAACCTGTGTCATTGCGAGACGCGGCGCCTCGCAATGACATGCTATTACTTGCTCGTCTTATTCGGCGCGGCGCGTTTGGCTTCCGCTTCCTGCGCTTCCTTCAGGAGGGCTTCAATCGCTTCGCCCTTTTTGAAGCGTTCCCAGCGGTCGAGCGTGCCGGCGGCTTTGAACACCTGCTCCACCGATTCGGTCGGCAGAGCGCCGTTCTTCATCCAGTGGAAGACACGGTCTTCCTTCAGGCGGATTGTGGCAGGCTGAGTGCGGGGGTTGTAGAAGCCCAAAATCTCCAGGAAGCGACCGTCGCGAGGGGACTCACTGTCCGCGGCGACGACGCGATAGGTGGGCTGACCCTTCAACCCAATACGACGTAAACGTAAACGAACCATCTTGCTTTTTCTCCTTATCGTTTCTTGCGCCGATGATACGTTAGAGAACGTATCCTGCGCATGTCAATTTGCGTTTCAGACAGGCATAGAGGGTGCGGAAAGGACGCATGCGGGCTGAAATCGCAGGCGCTATTTTACCAGAGAATTGCCGGGCATTTACCCGAACAGCCGCCCCAGCCCCTTCCCGCCTGTTTTCTGGAGCATTTTCATCATCTTCTGCGCCTCGCGGAACTGCTTGATGAGGCGGTTCACATCCTGCACTTCCATGCCGCAGCCGGCGGCAATGCGGCGTCTGCGGGAGGCGTTCAGAATATCGGGGTTGCGGCGTTCCTGGCGCGTCATCGAATTGATGATGGCTTCGGTTTGCTTGAAATTCTTCTCGATGTCGCGCGGGTCAATCTGACGCGCCGCCTGCCCCAACTGCCCCGGCAGCATCTCCATGATTTGCGCCAGCGGTCCCATCTTTTTCATCTGCCGCATTTGCTCGAGCCAGTCTTCGAGCGTGAACTGCCCTTTCATCATGCGCTCGGCGGCTTGCTGGGCGGCTGCCTGGTCGAAGGCGGCTTCGGCTTTTTCGATCAAGCCAATCACATCGCCCATGCCCAAAATGCGGGAGGACAGCCGCGCCGGGTCGAACGTCTCGAGCGCGTCCAGTTTTTCGCCCGTGCCAATGAATTTGATCGGCACGCCGGTCACCGAGCGGATGGAGATCGCCGCGCCGCCGCGCGAGTCGCCGTCCATCTTGGTCATCATCAAGCCGGTGATGGAGACGGCGTCGCGGAAACCCTGCGCGATGTTCAGCGCTTCCTGACCGATCATCGAATCGACCACGAGCAGAATCTCCACCGGCGGGACTTTTGCCACGATGGCTTTCAACTCGTCCATCAACTGCGCGTCCAACTGCGACCGACCGGCCGTATCCACGATCATGACGCTGTACCCGCCCTTTTCCGCTTTTTCGAACGCCCGCCGCACGAGTTCGGGCGGTTTGAGGGTGAGGTCTGCCTCCACCGGCACGTCAATCCGTTCGCCGAGTTGCTGCAACTGGGTCACTGCGGCGGGACGATACGGATCGCCGGCGACGAGCATCACCCGCTCCCCTTTCGAGCGCAGAAGACGCGCCAGTTTCCCTGCGCCGGTTGTTTTGCCCGACCCCTGCAGCCCAACCAGCATGATGACGCGGGGTTTGGGTCCGCTCAAATTGAGCGGCGCCGGTTCGCCAAGCGTGTTGATCAATTCTTCGTGAACGATTTTGATGACCTGCTGCCCCGGCGCGAGCGCCCTGGAGACTTCGGCACCGATGGCGCGTTCGCGCACGCGCGCAACAAAAGTTTTGACGACGCTGAAATGCACGTCGGCTTCGAGCAGGGCAAGGCGCACTTCGCGCATGGCGGCGTCCACGTCGGCTTCGGTGAGTTTGCCGCGGCGGCGGAGTTGGTCGAAGACCTGGTTGAGTCGGTTGGTGAGAGTTTCGAACATGTTGTTGTGTCGCTCTGGATGTTGGCAGAGTGAGGGGAATCCTTTTCAGAGTAGGCAAGGATTGTAGTGGCGAAGCAGGTTCAGGTCAAGAGAGAGGCGGCGCAGACTTCCGAGGCTGGGAAGATTCCGGAAGTCTTGTTCGCCTTTGCTTGACAATCCCCAAGTGACCAAGTAAAATTCCGCACGCTTAACAACAGAATATCGCCGAGATAGCTCAGTTGGTAGAGCACGCGACTGAAAATCGCGGTGTCCACAGTTCGATTCTGTGTCTCGGCACTCTCGGCTGCAGGTTAGTCGAAATGCGGGCGTGGTTCAGTGGTAGAACGTCTCCTTGCCAAGGAGAAGGTCGTGGGTTCGAATCCCATCGCCCGCTCAGGTCTTTAACATGGCGTCGTGGCCAAGTGGTAAGGCAAGGGTCTGCAAAACCCTCATTCAGGGGTTCGAATCCCCTCGACGCCTCTCGAAATTTTCTTCAACCGACGCCGTGAGGCGTCTTTTGTTTTTGAAGATGCTGTGCAAGGGAGCGCTGTGAGTTTACAGGGACTTTGCTTTATAATGAATTGGAACCCGGGGGCAATGTTTTCGTCATGAGTAGGAATTAATTGTGATGAAGATTCTTTATGTCGAGGATGAGATTGCGCATGTCGAACTGGCGCAGCGCACGCTGGAGGATAATCTCAAGGCTGAGTTTATCCTGCTTCACTGCGAGTCCATCGAGACGGCGCTGAAGATCCTCGCACAAAACAGCGATATTGACCTGGTCCTTTCTGACCTGCGTCTGCCAGACGGTTCGGGGCTGGACCTGTTGCAAAAGATTCAGGAAATGCCTCTGCCGCCCGCTGTGGTGCTGGTGACCGGGCAGGGAGATGAGCAGGCGGCAGTGGCGGCGCTCAAGGCGGGGGCGGCGGATTATCTCGTCAAACAGAGCGATTATTTGCATCGTTTGCCGGTGGTCATCACCAATGCGGTGGCGCAGAATAACCTGAGGCGCGAGCAGGCGGCGAAGCGCGAAGCGGAGGTCAGGTATCAGGCGCTGGTGGAGCAAATGCCGGCAGTCGTCTTCCTGGATTCGCTGGATGAGAACGAATCGACTTTTTATGCCAGCCCCCGCCTGCAAGAGTTAACCGGCTTTTCTCCGCAGGAATGGATCGAAGACCCGTTCCTGTGGCAAAATCAAATCTACGCGGAAGACAGGGAAAGAATCCTGGAGGCGGCTCGGATTTCGCATCAGCAAGGGGAGCGGTTTGCGGAAGAGTACCGCTTCGTCTGCAAGGATGGCCGCGTGATCTGGCTAAAGGAGGACACCAATCTGATCCGCGGCGAAAACGGCGCTCCCCTGTACTGGCAGGGCATTCTGATAGATATTACGAAGGAAAAGGAAAACGAACGCGCCCTGCAGCGGCAGTTGCAGGAACTGCGGATTTTGAACGCCATTGCCCTGGCTGGCACAGAAATCACCTCGGAGGATGAAATCATCGAAAGGGTTGTTCAGGTGGTTTCGGTGGTGTATAACGAGGTGTGCGGCGTGTTGATGCTCAACGAGCAGGGAGACAGGCTGATTCCGCATCCCTCCTATTTTGGCGCCAATGTTGCGGGCTGGAAGGAAGGAACGCCCATCACGCAGGGAGTGACCGGCAAGGCAGTGAGGCTGGGCGCACCCATTCGCCTGGGGGAAGTGTCGCAGGAACCGTCGTTCATCGAGATTGCCACGGGAATACGCTCCGAATTGTGCGTCCCCATCCGCGTCAACAAAAAAATCATCGGCGTTTTCAACGTCGAAAGCAAAAGACCCAACGCCTTCGATGAGGAGGATCAGCAGTTTCTGGAAACGGTGGCAGGGACGCTGGGAACAGCGCTGGAAAATGCCCGCTTGTATGAGACGGAGCGCAGGCGGCGCGTGGAGGCGGAATCCTTGCGCGAGGCAACCGCTTCGCTGAGCGCGCATATCGAGCTCGAACCGCTGCTCGAGCAAATTCTCACCTCAGCCCAAAAAATCGTTCCGTACGACAGCGCCTCCATTTTCCTGGGAAGCGGCAACGGCGATATGGAGATTGTCGCTGCAAGGGGTTTCCCGCCGCAGGTCAACCTGGTCGGCAAGAAGGTGCACAACACAGCCAAATGGGCAGAATTGGTCGAGGCGCGGCATCCCATGGTCATGGCAGATGCGCAGTCTGACCCGCGTTTCGAAAAGTGGGACGTTTCCGAAAATATTCGCGGGTGGATGGGTGTCCCTATGATCTCGCAGGATCAGGTGGTTGGCTTCATCAACCTCGACAGCCATCGTCCGAACGCGTTTACCGAGCGCGATGTAACGCTCATCCAGACCTTTGCCAATTCTGCGGCGGTGGCAATTCAGAACGCCATCCTGTTCAAGGCAGAACGGGAACAGCGCCAGCGTGAAGAATCCATGCTGGAACTGATGCGCATCACCACCTCGACCCTGGAACTGGACAAAATCATGCAGACCATCCTTCAGCACATGCTGAGTCTGATCCCAAGCGATTCGGGGACGATTCAACTGCTGGAGGGAGAAAAATTACGCATTGCCGCCACGCAGGGATTTTCCGACGGCGTGCTGACCAGCGGACAGATTCTTTCCCTGCAAGATTCCGCCATCAAGCAACGAGCCGTTCAGACCCTTCAGCCGGTTTGGACCAACAACACACGGCAGGACCCCGATTACAAATTCATCGAGGGGGCTGAGGATGTCAACTCATTCATGGTCATTCCTCTGATTTACAAGGGCGAGGTCATCGGGCTGGCAACCCTCGACAGCCGGCAGACGAATCGCTATACGGCAGAAGACGCCGAATTTGGCTTTGCCATTGCCAATCAAGCCGCCATTGCCATCGGCAATGCCAGGCTCTACCAGGAGGCGCTGCAGGCATCGGAACGCCGCGCCATTTTGCACCGCATCAGTCAGGACATTGTCCGTTTTACGCAGGATACCGAACAAATCTACGCCGCCATTCACGAAGCGGCGGCAAAGTTAATGCCCTGCGACGTGTTCCTCATTACACTGATCAACAACGATAAAACCGAAATCACGGCTGTCTACGCCGTGGAGGCAGGGAAGCGTTATGCGCCCGAAAGCGTTCCCGCCGGCAAGGGCTTCAGCGCCGACATCATCAACAACGGCAAAAGCGTCATCCTGAAAGACACGCCAGACATCGAGCAGACACGGGCGGTGCGGTTTGGCTCGCCGAGACGTGTGCGCTCGGTCGCGGCGGTTCCCATGCGCATCGGCGAAAAAGTAATCGGGATGATTTCGGCGCAATGCTACGAACCAAACGCCTACAGCCACGAAGAACAAGTCCTGTTGGAAATGCTCGCCACCCACGCCGCAACCGCCATCGAAAACGCGCGTCTGTTTCAGGAAGAAAGCCGCCGCACGCAAATCATCGAAGCGATGGTGGAAATTGCAAACGAAATCGCCACCACCCAGGACATCATCCCCGTCCTCGACAAGATCACTCAACGCACACTGGAACTCCTCCGCGCGAGCCACGTCGCCATCTACCTGCTTCACGATGACAACCGCACACTCAAGGTCATTGCCGCACAGGGTACACACAGAAGCCAACTGCTTTCTCAAACCATCAAAATTGGCGAGGGCATTACCGGCAGCGTGGTCGCCAGCGGAAAAGCCGAAATCATTGACCTTGTCGCCAGAGACTCAAGGCGAATCCATCTCGCCGGCACACCAAAGGAAGACGCCGAACACGAAACCATGATGTCGGTCCCGCTGATCTTGCGCGGCAGACGCATCGGCGCAGTCAATGCCTGGAGGCTGCGCGCCAACGGCGTCTTCAACCCGGTCGAGTTGAGTTTTCTGACCAGCATCGCCAATCAGGTGTCGGTTGCCATCGAGTCGTCGAATCTCTTCAAAGAAATCGTGCGGCGGGCGCAGGAAGCAGCCGCCATCGCCGAAGTGGGACGCGATATTTCAGCCACCCTGCAACTGGATGTGGTGCTCAACAAAATCGCCGTCTACGCCAGGGATTTGTTAAACAGCGAAAGCAGCGCCGTGTACCTGCCCGACCCGTCGAAGCCGATCTTGAAGGCAATCGCCGCCCAGGGAGCCGAAGCCGAACAGATCATGAACTTCCCGCTGGAAATCGGGCGCGGCATTCTCGGCAGCATCGCGCTCAACAAAAGCGGAGAAATCGTCAACAACACCGAAAGAGACCCGCGCGCTGTCGTCATTGAAGGCACAGCCTCGAACCCGCACGAACACATCATGGGCGTACCGGTCATGGAAAAAGACCAATTGACTGGTCTCGTGGTGGTCTGGCGCAGCGGCGCCGACAAAGAATACAAAATCTCCGATCTCAACTTCCTCGAAAGCCTTGCCCAGCAAGCCGCCACCGCCATCAAAAACGCGCGCCTCTACGACGAAGCCAGGCGCCGCCTCAAAGAAGTCGAAACCATTAACCGCCTTTCCTCCTCCCTGCGCGCCACACAATCGCAGACGGAAATGTGCAACATCCTGCTCGATGAAACCCTGGACCTGCTTCAGGCGCACGATGGCGCGGTTTGGATTCATGACCCCGCCACCAACCTCATCGTCCAACGGGCGGCAAGAGGCGTATCGGCTCGAACCAGACACAAACGCCTCAGCCTCAACCAGGGAATTGTGGGGCACGTACTCACCACCGGCAAAACCTACATTGCTCCCGAACTCAAACGGGACCCCCTGCTCTTTGCCGGCAACCGCGACGTGATTCTGGAAGGCTATGCAGGAAGCGGCATCCCCATCAAATCCAGCGACGGGGTTCTGGGCGTGCTCATGGTGCACATCGAATCCAGCCGCCGCATGGAAGAATCCATTCACCTGCTCGAGACTCTCGCCGAAATCACCGGCAACGCCATTCACCGCGCCGACTTGTTCGAGCAAAGCCAGGAACAGGTTCACAAACTGACCACCCTGCGCGACATCGACTCTGCCATCGCCTCCTCCACCGACCTGCGGGTGACTCTCAACATTTTGATGGATCACACCCTGAGACACCTCAAAGTGGACGCGGTGGACATCCTCCTTTACCATCCCGAACTGCAAAGCCTGACGTATCTGTGCAGCGCCGGTTTCCGCTCCGCCTCCCCCACCCGCCCATTGATGAGACTCGGCGAGGGACTGGCGGGGCAGGTCGTGATGAACGGAAGAATCGAACACGTCCCCGATTTGCAGGCAGCCGGAGAAATCGGGCGCGAACCTCTGCTCATCCGTGAAGGCTTTGTCTCTTATATCGGCGTCCCCCTGATGATCAAGGGACAAATCAAGGGACTTTTCGAGATCTTCAACCGCTCGCCCCTTGCCCCCAATGAAGAGTGGATGCAATTCCTGCAAACCCTTACCGGGCAGGCTGCCATCGCCATTGACAATTCGCAGCTCTTCGAAAACCTCCAGCGTTCCAATCAGGAAATCCGCCAGGCATACGACACCACCCTCGAAGGCTGGGCGCGTGCGCTGGAGTTGCGCGACCGCGAAACCGAAGGTCACACCCGCCGCGTCACCCGCCTGACGATGGACCTGGCGCGCTATATGAAAGTCAGCGAAGACAGCCTGGTGAACATCTATCGCGGCGTGCTCCTGCACGACATCGGCAAAATGGGCGTGCCAGACCAGATTCTGCGAAAGACAGGTCCGCTGAACGATACAGAATGGACGGAAATGCGCAGGCATCCGCAATACGCATTCGACCTGCTCTCCCCCATTCCCTACCTGCGCCCCGCCCTCGACATCCCCTACTGCCACCACGAACACTGGGACGGCAGCGGCTATCCGCGCGGCTTGAAAGGCGAGCAAATCCCCCTGGCGGCGCGCATCTTCTCCGTCGTTGACATTTGGGATGCGCTGCTTTCCGACCGCCCCTACCGCAAAGCCTGGTCCCGCGAAAAGGTCGTTGCCTACCTCAAGGAAATCTCCGGCACAGTCCTCGATCCGCAGGTGGTTGAGGCGTTTCTGAAAATGCTCGCGGAACAAGGGGAAATAAATCGGGAGTGACATCCCTCGTCACTCCCTTTGAGCCTCACTTTACCCGCACAAATTTCCGCTTTCCAACCTGCAGCACGCCCGGATGCGGGAACGGCGCATCGCCGCGCTCCAACACTTCCCCATCCAAACGCACCCCTTTCTGGTCAATCAAGCGCCGCGCCTCACTGCGGCTGGACGCCATTTCCGCCGCCAGGATGACATCCAGAACCGTCTGCCCCTCCTGCAGAGAGTATTCAGGCATTTCATCCGGCGTTTCCTTTTTC
Source organism: Anaerolineales bacterium (assembly GCA_034432325.1). GTDB lineage: Bacteria > Chloroflexota > Anaerolineae > Anaerolineales > Villigracilaceae > Defluviilinea. The sequence continues at coordinate 24,264 of DAOUBY010000103.1, read as the reverse complement.
TGGAACATGCGGACAAACGTCTCCTGCGCCGACCTCGCCTCCGCTTCGCCATAGAAAATGGACGTGATCTCGAACGCCATCTTCATCTTGGCGTCGCGCGGGTGCATCCTGCCCGACGCCACTTCTTTTTCGATGGCTTCGATTTCATGCGGCGTCCAGCGGGTGGCAAGACGCATATAGGCGCCCATCGCAAAGTCGGGAATGGACATCAACTTGCCGTACATATCCTCCGCGCCGCTGTTAATCGGCACAACATTGCCTGTGGATTTGGACATGCGCTGCACGCCGTCGGTACCGGGCAAGATGCCGGTGATGATGCCCACCAGCGGCTTCTGCCCCAGCGCCTCCTGCAGTTTCCGCCCGGCGACGATGATGTTGAACAACTGGTCGGTGCCGCCCACCTGCACATCCGTTTGCAAGGCGACCGCATCGTACCCCTGCATGAGCGCATAGAAAGTCTCATGCAGATAGATGGCTTCGCCCTTTTCGAGCCGTTTGGCAAAGTTCTCGCGCGCCAAAAACTGCTGAACCGTGAAATTCTGTCCCAGGCGGATCAAATCCACCAGCGATAATTTGCTCAGCCATTCACCGTTGTAGCGGATTTTGGTCTTTTCGCGGTCCAGCACGCGGAAAGCCTGTTCGGCGTAGGTACGGGCATTTTCGGCGACCTGTTCCTCGGTCAGAATGGGACGCGCTTTGTTCTTATCCGAAGGGTCGCCCACCAGCGCCGTGTAACTGCCGATGAGGAAAGTCACCTCGTGTCCCAAATCCTGAAACTGACGCAATTTACGCATCGTAATCGTATGCCCCAGGTGCAGGTCGGTGGAGGTGGGATCGTAGCCGCAGTACACGCGCAGCGGTCTGCCTTCCTTTTCGGCTTCGATCAGGCGCTGACGCAGTTCATTCCTCATCGCCTCTTTCAATTCCTCGTCGCCGTATTCAGTGCCTTGCATCAAAAGTTCGACCTGTTCTTCGATATTCATAAAAACCTCTCGTGGAGAATTTTAGAAACAAAAACGCGTGACGCCATGGCGTCACGCGTTCAATGACACCATCGCAGGATTCAGGGACGGCAATAATAATACACACCGGTAAAGCAAGAAGCAGACATGGGCGTATTATACAGCATCACTGACCAAGGTTGAAAGAGAACGCCCATGGACCGCGCACGGTGTAATACTCGTCGCTGAAGACAATCTGCTCCGCCTCTTCCTGCGACATGGAGTCTGGTTTGCCCACAATTTGCAGAGTCTGCGCCCCATCCGACTCGACGCAAGCCAGCGTGATGGGAATGCCGCGCTCGGCGAGTTTTTGCTGAATTTTGAACAGGTAAATGGTGCAGTATTCTTCGGCGCGGGGCGGCGCGGCAAGGGCGTCAATCGTAAGGACAGCGGAGGTCAGGTCGGCGTCGGGCGGCACGTTGAAAAAGGTCAGGTCGTCGCAGCGCAGACCGGATTGTCCCTCCGATGCGTCTTGCATGGTGAGTTGGGTCGAGCCAAAGTCGAGCAGGGAGCCGCCCGCATATTGCAGGCTTGCGCTCCAGATGGTCCAATTCGACGTGTCGAGCAGGGTGTAGCAGACCTCGGCATGGACTTCCTTGCCGTCGCGCCAGGCGCGGTTCACACGGACTTCGATGCCGCTGGCAGACTGAACCGCCGCGGCTGGCGCCGCCTCGAGGGTGGGATAAGAGGGGTCAATGTAGGCAGTGGGCAGCGGCGGCTCGGAAGGGGTGACAGACGGCAGGTTGCAGGCGGCAAGCAAGAGGCATAAACCAAGCAGGATTTTTTTCATGGGGGCTCGTCAATTCTTCTGGAAGAGGTCTTTGAGGGCGTCTTCGAGAGCGGGGAACTGGAAGGTGTAGCCAAGTTCGAGCAGGCGTTTGGGCTGGGAATAACTGCCCTCGGTGAGCAGAACGCTCATTTCGCCAAGCGGAATTCGCAGCAAAAAGGCGGGGAGGTGAAACCAGTATGGGCGTTTTAGTTCGCGGGCAAGGGCGCGCATGAAGTCGGCGTTGGAGATGGGAGCGGGGGCGATTAGGTTGAAGGGACCGTGCGCATTTTGGTTTTGGAGGAGAAACTTGATGGCTCCCACATAATCGGCAAGATGAATCCATGGGCTGGCTTGTGTGCCGTCGCCGAACCTGCCGCCGAAGAACAGGCGCACGGGCAGCGCCATGAGCGGAAACAATCCGCCGCGCCGCGCCAGGACAACCGCCGTGCGGATCACAACGCGCCGAACGCCCAGTTCTTCAATGGGGCGCGTGGCGTCCTCCCACGCCACGGTCAGTTGCGCGAGGAAGTCGCCGGCGGGAGGGGTGAATTCGTCGGCGATGGAGGCATTGCGCAAGCCATAGTGGTTGATGCCGGAAGCCTGGATGAAAACGCTTGGGCGGCGGGCGGCAGACCGGATGGCGCCGGCAAGTGCACGTCCAGGCAGGACGCGGGAGTCGAAAAAGCGTTGTTTTTGGCGGCGGGTCCAGGGCCAATGATCCAAGCCATAGCCGGTCAGGTTGATGACCGCGTCCATTTCGGCGAGGCGGTCTGTCCAGCCGCCGCTGGTCGTTTTGCCGTCCCATTGGATGTGGCTGGGGGTTTGCGGAGGTTTACGGGTCAGGATGAAGAGGCGGTGTCCGTCCTGCCGCAGGGATTGGGCAAGGGCGGAGCCGAGAAAACCGCTGCCGCCGGCGATGAGGATGTTCATTTTTTACTCCCGAATGACAAACTGGCGTCATTACTAAAAGTGGATTTTACGAATTATGGCATCTGGCATATAATCATGCCTGTTGCGGAGGCAGAATGCACGAACCCGTGCTGGTGCTAAACGCCAATTTCGAACCGATCAACGTCTGTACCACGCGCCGTGCGGTGGGACTGCTCTTGGCGGGCAAAGCCGACATGGTGATGAACGGACGCGGTCACATCAAAACCGTATCGCAGTTGATCCCGCGCCCCTCGATCATCCGGCTGGAGATGCAGGTCCACCGTCCGAGGCCGCGCGTCAAGTTGACGCGCCGCGAGGTGTTTCGACGCGACAATTATACCTGCCAGTATTGCGGCAAGCGCGACGGCAGTATGACTGTGGATCACGTCATTCCGCGCCACATGGGCGGCAAGCATGAATGGACGAACGTGGTGACTGCCTGCCCGCACTGCAATCACCGCAAGGGCGGGCGCAAGGTGGAGGAGGCGCACATGCAGTTACTGCATCTGCCCAAGGAACCGCCTGCCAGCGCCATGTATATCTTTGGCAGGCATTTGAATGAATACCGGGAATGGGAGCCGTATATCAACGGCTGGTAAGTTGCTCCGCCCTGCCCCTCTCCATGCGAGAGGGGTTTTTGTTTTAGCAGACGTTAGTGAACTTTTGCCTGCGCGGTAGTATCTCGATTGTTGTGTAAAAGTGGCGCGAGATTAATCTCGCGGCACGAATTTACACAACTTTCGACATACGCCCCTGCGCCCGCCAGGGACTTTTACAGATCAATGGTCATAAAATCTTTGGCAACGATGATGCCGCCCTGAAAGGTCTTGCGGGCTTCCTGGGCAATGTCGCCTTTGGCAAACCGCCCTGTGGGATAGTGAATGAGGTACAAGGTATCCACCTCGGCTTTTGCGGCGATTTCACCTGCCTGCTCGGCAGAGGAATGACCGTACACAGCGCCGGCGGCTTCGTGGATGAGGATGTCTGCGCCGTCTGCCAGGCGGATGGTTTGTTCGCAGGGTTCCGTATCGCAGGAATAGGCAAGGATTTTTCGGGAGCGCTTCGCCTCCACGCGGATGCCGATGGTCGGAACGATGTGATGCACCGGCGAGGAGGTAATTTTGAATTCGTCACAGTCGAGCACAAAAGCCATCTCCGCTTCGGGCAGGCGGTAAAAGGCAACGGGGAAGAAATTGGGCCACTGCGCCCAGCCATAGAATCCCATCAGGTCTTCGAGACGGTCCATGGTGAAGTGAAGCCCGTAGATGTTGATTGGCTTGGTGCGTCCCATCAGCCACATGTCCATGAGAAGAAGCGGGACGCCGGAGACATGGTCGGGATGAAAGTGGGTGATGATGATGTCGGTCAGATCGTTGAAATCCACACCCGCCTGCTCCAGGCGGACGACCGGGTTGCTGACGCAATCCACAAGGATGGCGCGGGTCTCGCCGATAATTACCAGGTGGGTGTTTTCGTGGTCCTTGCTGGGCACCGCATCAGACGAACCAAGGATGATGACTTTTGCCAAAACGAAGGTCTCCTATAGGAAGGGGAACGCCAGTTTAATCAACAGCGGGGTGAGATGGATTTCAATGACTGCGGCAATCGCCAGCAGAGGCACAACCAAGCCGACAAAGACCTTGAACCAGTCTGCCAGCGCCAGGAGGAAAATCTCCCCCACGCTGCGCTCGGTGTTGGGCGAAACCAGCAGTGCGCCCACCTTCAACATTCCCGCAGTGGCAAGGATGACCGCCGTCAACTCGAACAGCCCATGAGGCAGAACCCCGGCAGCAAACGCCAACAACGGCGAAAAGCCGACCAGGTTTGCCATACCCAACACGCCGCCGATGAGCGCAAAATTCATCAGGAACAGCGTCAACCCCAGCGTGCCGAAAGAAATGAGCCCCATGAACAGAAATACAATCGTGGTGCGGGCATTGTAAAAGAACAACAGCGGGGCGGGTATGTTCTCCTGAAACTGATCCAGGAGCGCGAGATTGTCGCCCACCATCTTTTGAAAAGCTTCCATTCGGTCGGGCGAGGCGGAAAGATAAGCGGGCAGTTCAGCCACCACCCAGAAATAACTGGCAAATACGGCAATCACACCAAGGACCAGGACGATAAAGATGGGCTGTTTCATCCTTCGCACCGCGTCGAAGACCGACACCCGATACCACTCAGCGAAAGAACGGGCGCCGCCCACAAACTGATCGCGGAAGACGCGGTACATTTTCTTGAAGTCCAAGGTGTCAATTTCGCGGCCCAGCAGGTATTCGCGCTTGAAATGAGCCAGCCCCAGGCGGACAAGCAGACCCGACAACAACATCACCGCAACGATGGCAAACCAAAGCACATCTTCATTGCCCCAGAAAATCAGCACGGTTTCGCCCTGCAGAATGAACGCCACCGGCACCACCACAAAGGAAGCCATCAAATTCGCGGCGCGGATGGTCGTCGCCTGCACCGAAATCACAATCGCAGCGCTGACCATCAGAACGGCATGACCAAAAGTCAACAGAAGAATCAGCGCCAGCATGTAGGCGCTTGGGAAGGTCACTTCGCGCCGCGAGACAAGGAGCAGGTAAATTGCAATGGAGAAATAACTGAAGAAAAGAGGGGTTGTGATGCCCACCAGCAGTTTCCCCAAATACAAATGCCGGTCTTCCAGCGGCGAAGAGAGAAGCGGCTCGATCGTGCCGCGTTCTTTTTCGCCCACAAACGCTTCCAACGCAACCACCAGCGTAAACGAAAGCGGGAAGAACCCAATCACCAGAATGACAAAGGGGATCAGGTTGTCCAATATCAACCCGCCGCCGAAGCGGTTCATAAACCCGATTGCCTGACGGGTGGTGTCATCCGCGATGAACGGAAATACAATGATCAAAAACGCCATCGGCACAACAATGCGCCAGTCGCGCAATTGATCCTTGAACTCGCGCTGCGCCACGAGCCAAATCGCATCCCAACTACGCCGCATAGGTCACCCCTTGTGCATCTGCCATCGTTTTCAAATAGACCTGCTCCAATTTTCTGGAGACTTCCTGAAAAGATACCAGCGGTGCGCGGCGGAAGGTCAACTCCTGCACGATTTTGGGATTGACCGTCAGCGGCGCATCCACCCGGAACCGCAAACTGGTTGCGCTTCGAAACGCCACTTCCACCCCCTCGGGCAGATTCAACTCCCCCGCCTCGAACGGCTCGGAGAAGCGCGCCTCGTACTCGACCGGTCCCAACACGCGGCGCTTTAACTCATCCAGCGAACCGTTCAGCAGGATGCGCCCGCGGTAAATAATGGCAATTTGATCCGCCAGCGCCTCCGCCTCCGCAAGGTTGTGTGTGCAAATGATGATGGTACGCTTCGAGGAGCGCAGGCGGGCAATCTCGTTCCGCACCAATTGCGCGGATTCGGGATCCATCGCGGAGGTCGGCTCATCCAGCAGCAGCACCGACGGGTCGTGAATGAGCGCGCGCGCGAGCGCCAGTTTCTGTTTCATGCCCTTGGAATACTCTCCCGAACGTTTGTGTGCCGCCTCTGCCAGCCCGAAATACTCCAGCAAATACTGACTCCGTTTTCGGCGGGTTTCGGCGTCCAAGCCATAGACTTTCCCGAAGAATTCGAGATACTCCTCCCCCGTCATGCGCATGTACAAGCCGTGCTGTTCCGTCAGCACGCCCACGCTGGCGCGCACCTCCTGCGGCTGTCTGACGACATCGTAGCCAGCCACGCGCGCCCAGCCGCGCGTCGGAGAAATGAGCGCGGTCAACATGCGGACGGTGGTGGTCTTACCGGCGCCATTCTGCCCCAACAAAGCCAGAATTTGCCCCGGCTGAACGCGGAGCGAAACTCCATCCACCGCCCAGAAATCGCCATTGTATTTTTTACTCAGGTCTTCACACTCGATCATGATTTTCTCTCAATTGGAGCATAGCATAGAGGACTTTACGGTCAATAAGACAAGGGTCACCCCAAACATCTTATCATCAAGCGGGGAAATTAAACCTTACGATGCCGTAAATACAGCGCCGCGGCCGCACAGACCGCCACCACCCCCATGATGGTCTGATTGATGTTGATGCCCGCCACCAGCGAAGCGTCGAGCCGCAAAAAGTCCAGGAAGAAGCGCCCAACGGGGTAAACGATCAGGTAGATGAGGAAGAGGTCGCCGGTTTTCAGGGAAGAGGCGAATCGGCGGGAAATCCAGAGCAGGAGGAACATGTTCATCAGGTTCCACAGCGACTCGTACAGAAAGAGCGGATGGTAGTATTCCACATTCAGATAACCCGGCAGGCGGTGGGCGGGATCAATGTAGAGTTTCCACGGCAGGCTGGTGGGCGCGCCGTAGAGTTCCTGATTGAAGAAGTTGCCCCAGCGGCCGATCGCCTGCCCCAGCGCAAGCCCGGGCGCGCCGATGTCCGTCCACGCGGCGAAATTGATGCCCGTGCGGCGGGAATAAATGTACAAGGCAATCAACCCGCCGATGATGGCGCCGGGAATGCCCAGCCCGCCTCTCCAAATCGCCAGCGCATCCAGCGGATGGGAAAAGTACCACGCGGCGGTCACGCCGGTGGACGGCGAAGGCGTGAGGATGTGCCAGAGCCGCGCGCCGATGATGCCGCCAACGAGCAGATAGACAAAGATGTCCCACACCATGTCCGGGTCGTAGCCGCGGCGTTTTGCTTCCCCCCTTGCGAGAAAGGCGCCCGCCACCGCGCCGCTCATCAAAATGATGCCGTAAAACCTCACAAACAAAGGACCAATGCTAAAGCCTTCGGGCATATTCACCTCTACTTCTTTTGTTTCATCCTGGCATGCACCAGCACACGGACGTGCCAGATGCGCTGCAAGGCTGTAAGGTTCGCAAACACCGCCAGAATCCCCAAACCGACATAGATAAAATTCAAAATCAACGCCGGCGCAAGCACGAGATACCGCTCCGCCCGCGTCAATAACCCAACCTTCGCCTCATATCCCAGACCTTCCGCCCGCGCCTTGACATACGACACCAGCACCGACCCCGCCGCCGCGCCAAAGGTCAGCATTCCGCCCAGCGTGTCGCCCGCCGTCAGGAAATGGTAGAGCAGCCCGCCGTAGATGATTAATTCGGCGTAGCGGTCTGAGACCGAGTCCACGTAGGCGCCCCAATCGCTCGCCTCGCCGCGCAGACGCGCCATCGTGCCGTCCAGCGCGTCAATCGGCGTCATCACAGCGACGAGGATGCCGCCGGTCAGCAAATCGCCGCGAGCCAGAAAATACGCGCCGACCGTGTTCCCCGTCAGCCCCAGCATGGTGACCATGTTGGGCGTCAGCCCCAAACGCAGAAACAACCTCCCCAGCGGGTCGAGCACCCACTTGAACCACAGGCGCAGATAATCCGTGAAGGTTTTCCTTGTCGTCATCGTATTAGCGGTCTTCTCCATTGATCTCCTCTTCATCCTCATCCAGCGGACCCAGCAAAACGTCGCGCTCCTTGCCGCCGCCCAGCGAGGGACCCACCACTCCCATCTCCTCCAGTTGATCGAGCAAACGCGCCGCACGCGGATAGCCTATGCGCAGCCGCCTCTGCAGCAACGAAGCCGACGCCCGCTGACTCTGCCGCACAATGGACACCGCCTGCTCGATGAGACTTTCATCCTCGTTCTCGTCGGGTTCGGTCAGCAGTTTTTCCCAAGGCGGCGGCGTGTCCGATTTTTCCACTGTCTTCTGCCAATGAGCAATCACGCGCTCGATCTCCATATCCGTGACGAACACACCCTGCGCGCGAATCGGCGTTCCCACTTCCGGGTTGAGGAAGAGCATGTCGCCGCGTCCCAGCAGGTTTTCCGCGCCGGTCGTATCCAGAATCACGCGGCTGTCCACCCCCGAAGCCACAGCAAACGCCAGGCGCGCCGGGAAGTTCGCCTTGATCAACCCCGTCACCACATCGGTGGAAGGACGCTGCGTGGCGACAATCAGGTGAATCCCCGTCGCGCGCGCCATTTGAGCGAGGCGCACCAGGTTATGCTCCGTCTGATCGGGAGCCGACATCATCAAATCCGCCAGTTCGTCAACAAATACCACAATGCGCGGCAGCGGCGTCCCCTCCTTCTTGCGCGAGACCTTGCGGTTGTAAGTCTCCAAATCGCGCGCATGCGCGGCTTCCAGCAGGCGGTAGCGGTGTTCCATCTCCACCACCACCCAGCGCAGCACGCCCAAAATGCGCTCGACGTTCGTTTCCACCTTGCCGTACAAATGCGGCAAACCATTGAAACGCAGCAACTCCACCATCTTCGCGTCAATCATCACCATCCGCAAATCTTCCGGCGTGTTATTCATCGCCAGGCAGGTTGCCAGCGAGGTGATACAGATGGACTTGCCCGAACCGGTTGCGCCGGCAATCAACAGATGCGGCATGCGCGCCAGGTCTGCCACCACCGGCTGACCCGACACATCGCGCCCCAGCGCCAGCGCCAGCGGCGCACCAATCTTATGAAACGCCTCCGTCTCCAGCAAAGGGCGCAGACGCACGTTGGATTGATGCGAGTTAGGCACCTCGATGCCGATATACGGCTTGCCCGGCACCGGCGCCTCGATGCGCAAACGTTCCGCCGAAAGCGCCAGCGCCAAATCCTTCTGCAAAGACGCAATCTGCGCCACGCGCACCTTGATTTGCTTTTCCTCCTCCTCGCTCGCCCCCGCCCGCTTCATAAAACCGGGCTGCACCGCAAACTGCGTCACCGTCGGACCCACCCGAAAGCCGATGACCGTCGCCGAAATGCCGAACTCCGCCAGCGTCTTCTCGATCATCCCCGCCGTCTGATTGATGGTGCGCTCGTCGGGGCGGGCGGCTTGATCTGCCAGCAGGATGTGGAGCGGCGGCAGACGTTCGTCGCGATCCTTCGCCTCGACCTTCTTCTCCTTCTGCTCCGCCATCTTCAGGGATTTCCTGAACTCGGGCGGCAGAGGCGCAGATTTCTTTCTCTCCGTTCGCGGTTTTTCCTGCTTTTCTTCGGGCGCTTCTGTCTGGACCTCAGGCTGGGCTGCCGTTTCGAGGAGCGGAGTCTCCTCTGCAACCTTCGCCAGCCAGCGCTCGATCCACGCCCAAATGTTGAATCCGCTCATCACCGCCAACAGCCAGAGCGCAAACATCAGAGCCGTCCCCCACAACTTGCCGGCGCGCCAGAACAAGGCAGTGATGCCCCAGCCAATGCGCCCGCCGAAATGTCCGGATTCCGCCTCGAGGACGGAATTGTCTCCGAAAGCCGCCAGCAGCCCCAGGGTCAGGAGTGAAGCGATTTCGAGCGCAAAGAGTTGCGCCCAGGTTAGCAATCCCTCGCCGCGCCGGAGCAGGGAAACTCCGCCATATCCCAGCCACAGCACGGCGAGATACGCCCCCCACCCCAACCAGAGCGAAAGAAATCCAGCCCAGAGCGTCAACAAAACGCCGCCCGTGTAGCCGGGCAAAGCGAGGAAGGTCATCACCGCAAAGGCAAGCAGAAGGACGCCAGCGATGTCGCCCGCAAAACGCCCAAAGTGCTGACGGACGCCCGCCAGGCGGTCGAGCCAGTCGGGTTGGCGTTCGGAGGCGGGTTCCGGCGGAGGGTGATTGGTCATTGGGCATCCAATAACATGCTGAAGCCGAGGCGTTGATGCGCCGGGTCCACGTGCAGGACGCGCAATTGCAGGCGCTGTCCAACCGTCAACAGGTCGCGGGGCGATTGCCCGTCTGCCAGCGGCATTTGCGTGGCATGGATAAGTCCTTCCACGCCAATATCCAGGCTGGCAAATGCGCCGTAGGAAAGGACGTTGGTGACTGTGGCAGAGACAATTTTGCCCTGTGGAAATTCCTCCGAGGCGCGCTCCCAGGGGTTGGGCAGCAGCCGCTTGCGGCTGAGCGCAACACGGCACCGCTCGGCGGAAAGGTCTAAAACCTGCACTTCGAGTTCTTCGCCGAGTTTGACCAACTGGCTGGGATGCGTCACGCGCCCCCAGGAAAGTTCCGAGATGTGGATCAACCCTTCGACGCCGCCCAAATCGAGAAACACGCCAAAATCGGTGATGTTGGTGACTTTGCCGCTCACGCACATACCCGGCGTGAGCGTGTGGAACAGTTCCACCCGTTTGCCGGGCTCGGCAAGCGCGGCGCGCTCCGAAAAGATGATGCGCTCGTCTTCCGGCACGCATTCGATGACTTTCACCTTGAGCGTCCTGCCGGCGTAACCTTCCAGGCTGTGCAGGCGTTCGCCGTCCTTTTCCTTGCCTGTCAGTTCGATCAAATGCGAGAGCGGGACGAACCCCGTCAGCCCATTGCCTTCCACGAGCAAGCCCCCGCGGTTATGCCCGACGACTTTCATCTCGAGGATGTGGTCGTTTTTATAAAGATGTTTGATGGAGTCCCAGTCCACCGCGTCGGGCTTCGCCTCGGCGGCTGGCGCTTGCCGGGGAGCGGCGGATTGAAGCGCGGGTTTTGCATGAGCGGAGGCGTACTTTTGCTCGTCCGCCAGCACCGATTCCCACCAGCCTTCGTCCAGCACCGGCATTTCGTTGTAGAGTTTTCTTCTGCTATTGTTTTTTGGCTCGTTCATTCAGCCCTCCCGATAAATGATTCTCGCCCTTTTCCATGGCGAGAATGGCGCGCGCCACGGCTTCCACCGCCACGCGTTGTTTCCGATAAAGATCCGCTTCCGACATCGCCAAACGGGCGGCGACTTCGCGCACCTTGCGCCCTTCGATGAATTTCATCTCCAGGATGTTGTATAGAATCCATTCGCTGGTGAACTTGCGGTCGCCCTCCGGTTTGATTTGCTCCACTGCCTGACGGAGCAGGGCGCGCAGGGCGTTCGAGGCGTTGCCGTCATATTGCTCCATGAACTCCCGCACCACGCGCAGGCGCATGAGGGGGCTGTTGGTCAGCTTGGGACCTCCCCAGTAATGTGTCAGCGCGTCCTTGACCCACTCTGCCAAATCTGCCTCTTCAAAGACCGGTTCGGCGAGCAGGGCGTTGGCGCTATCATACCGCCCGGCGGCGCGGATGCGCTGGAGCATGTCCATTTGCGGCTGGAGGTCTTCGAGCGAGCGGAAGACGCGCTGCTGCAAGCGGCGGTCCTCCAGCGCCAGGGCTACGCGGTCTGCCAGGAGCCAGAGCGCGTCACGCTGGTCGCTTTCCAGCGGATGGTCGGATTTGCGCGCAATGCCCAGAATGCCAAGAAGAGGCGGCGTCTCATCCCGGTCGCCGTTGACCTTGCGCTGGTGAAGCGGCAAAATCCAGAAGCCATCCCAAATAAATTCCTGCCTTTCGCTCTCGCCGTTATGGCTGACAACCTGCAAGGCGTCGTTTAAATCTCCGCGCTCCAGCAGGGCGCGGTTTCCCGCCGCCACACTTAAGGAGAGCTCATCGTCGTCCAGCGCGGCGACAAAGGCGCAGGGCGATTGCAAATGGTCGCGCACTGCCGCAAGGATGTTTTCCAGAAACTGCTGAAGGTCGCTTTGCGTCAACAGGCGCTCCTCGATGTTTTGCAGGAGTTGAATCTCCTGGCGGTCGCGCCCGAAGAACAAGATGCGCTCCCAAAACGGCGAAAGCAGAGTAATGGCATGCTCGAAGAGGAGCACCGTCGCCACCATCACCAGCGGGACGAAACCCGAATACGGGTCGCCGCCAAAAAATTCCCCGGCGCGGCGGACGATGGTCATCAGCGCCAGAGCAGTGGAGGCGGTGACAGGTCCGCGCAGGAGCCATTTGAAGAGGCGGCTCTTGACCACCCGGTCGGGCCAGGAAACGCCGAAAAACGCCACCGCATACGCCATGGTCACCACCAGCACGGCGACGAGGAGATTGTTAATCAGAACAGCAGACCAGAAGACAAGGGGATACTGCGCCGCAAAGCCGGAGCCATAGAGCAGGTATGGATACGAACCGAGCGCCGGCGCGGTCGCACCTGCCATCAGGTACAGCATTCGCCGCCGCCCGGAGCGCGTCAGCATGAGGCGGTAGGCGCGGACGAAGTTATATCCCGCCCAGCCAATCACCCCCACATAGAAGAGCGTAAAAATTTCCGTCCAGAGAGTTCGATGGAGATAGGGAGCGGGCTTCCCGTTCGGAACCAGTCCGCCCACCAGCAAGCCCAGCGCAAGCAAAACCAGAAAAACGACCGCAACGCCATACACCAGGCGGACAGCCATGCGCCGGCGTCCGCGGGAGGGACGACCCGCCGTTACCAGCAACGCGTCGGAGAGATGCAAATAAGCGGGAGGGAGAAAAATGATGCCGAACCACTGCAGCCGCAGGAGAAGTTCGATCCCCCAGTCTGGCACGGTCTTGTTTTGAAGGGCTTCGGTGGTAAACACCACCACCACGCATAACAGAATAATCGCAAACGACCGCGCCACGCGGTCGCGCAAATTGAACGACAGGGCGTACAACAACAAAGAAAAGGCGGTGATGGCAATCCCCGCCGTCAGAATATTATTGAGAACCTGCAGCCCCGCCAGTAAGCCTTCGTACCAACCGTTAAACATGCGTTCCTTCCACGGTTATTTTAATGCTCTCCCAAAAAACAGGGCAACATCCTGAGTGGGATAATAGCGGTCATTATACCCGCAGAACTCATACCCAAACTTTTGCGCCAGCCGAATGCAGGGATGATTCTTGGCTTGCATATCCAACAGGATGCGCCGTGCGCCTCTTTCCAACGCCCAGGCTTGTACCGCCGTCAAAAGAGCCGAGCCCACCCCCTGCCGCCTCGAGGACGCCGCCACCACCAGATCCATCACCCGCACCAGGCTCGAGGCAGGCTCCTCCACCGCGCCGATATATCCCAGCGGGCGACCATCCTGGACGGCAACCAAAAACAAGTCGCGCCGCTCCCACTCCTCCAGCAGACCGGAGGGGTCGCGCGGATATTCCACCTTAATCGCGCGCGGCAGGCGCACCTCATGAAAGTTCGCCGACACGCGCTTCGGCTCGCTGCGCAATTCCAACTGCCAGACATACTCGCTCGAGCAGGAATGATCCATCGCCATGAGGCTTGGCAAGTCATTTACGCTGGCAGGTCTGATATCGAAAGAAGCCATTCACACTCCCGTCATTGATTTGTCACACGCACCGCGATGATGCACGGCTCGATGGTCTTTCCCACATTGTCAATGATGACCAGCTGCAGGAAATAATCGCCGTTTGCCAGCGCGGTGGTATCCCATTGCCCCAGTTCGCCATCTTTGACCGGTTTCGCGCCTGCCGCAATCGTCGTCCACAGGCTGGTTCCCACGGGCGCAATCTCATACTTGTAAAAGCCAAAATTGGGGATGCTTGCCGTGCCGGTCAGCGTCACCGTCCCTTTGACCTCCTCGCCCGGCTTGGGAGAGGTGAGCATAATCTTATCTTTTTCGCATCCGCTCATCCCGCTTTGAACCGCCGGCGTTTCGAGCGGAAGCGCCGTACCGGGGGACAGGGTGCCTGCGGGGGTGGCAAGCAGATCCAAAGTTGGGGTGACGAAGGCGTCAGCCGCCGGCAAAGACGGCACAATCAACGCGCTTACATAGAACTCTGCAAAGAAGAGCAGCAAAACGAGAAAACCAAAGGCGGTCGCCCGCCTCAGACGATTGAGCGCAAATTCGCGCTCCAGCGAAAAAACGGCTTCGCGCCATTCCCGCCATGCCATCCACATCCAACGGAAGGCATACAAAGCCGCAATCGCCAGCAGGATGTAAACCAGCGGGCTGGCAGCGGCAAGCGAACGATAGAGAGAGCCCATGCCAGCCGTCACCTACAGCGAGCGCAGCACGCCGCGGATGATGGTCTCGATTTTGGGTGTAATGACCTTGCCCGCCTCGATGACCTCCTCATGGGTGGTGATGGTGGAGCCGTCGAGGTTGGCTTTGTTGCTGATGCCCGAAAAACCCAACACCCGCATGCTTCCGTGACGCGCAACGATGACTTCCGGCACGGTGGACATGCCCACTGCATCGGCGCCTGCCAGCCGCAAAAAGCGCAAATCCGCCGGGGTTTCGAAGGAGGGACCGCTCAAGCCGCAGTACACGCCCTCGCGCAAGGGGATGTTGTTTTCTGCGGCAACCCGGCGGGCAATCTGCATCAGTTCGGGGTCGTAGGAACGGCTCATATCGGGAAAGCGCGGACCGAGTTCATCAATGTTCGGTCCCATCAGGGGGTTAGCGCCCGCCATGCCAATCAGGTTCAGGTTGTCGGTGATGAGCATGACATCGCCGGGGGCATAATCGGGGTTGATGCCGCCCGCCGCGTTGGTCACGAACATCATTTCGATGCCCAGGCGGATCATCACCCGCACCGGCAGAGTCACCTGCGACATGCTGTACCCTTCATAAAAATGGACGCGCCCCTGCATGACCAGTACGGGCTGTCCCTCCAGTTTGCCGATCACCAGCCGCCCCACATGTCCGGGCACGGTCGAGCGGGGCCAGTTGGGCAGGTCGGCATAGGGGATGATGTCGGCGTCTCGGACGGAATCAGCCAGCGAGTTAAGCCCCGAACCGAGAATTAATCCGATGCGCGGTTTGTAAGAGGTGCGCACGCGGATGGCGTCTGCCGCTTCGTCTATTTGTTGTAAGGTAATGAATTGGTTCATCATGGATACTTCTTTCCACATGGATTTGGGACTGCGCCCCTCGAAAAATTATATCAGAGAACAACTTTCAGCGTTGTAAGTAACTCAACCGCAGGCGGGAGGTCATGGGGGTTAAAATATGTCTTACAACATTATGGCATCTCAGAACGTCAGCCGCGCCCACCAGGCTCAATTGGTGATTGCCGGCATTGTTTCGATGATCGGGCAAAGTCTGTTGATTTTACCCGCCAGCCTTTTCCATCGGGCGCCCCTGCCCGATTGGGGAAGCATTGCCGCGGGCGCGGCTTTGTTTGCCGCCGCCACCATCTGGACGGTTTCCGTCATCCGCCTGCTCAATATCGGATGGCGCGGCAACGCGCATTTTATTCTCAACCAGGCGATCATCGTCATTGGCATTTTTCTCCTCTCGACCGAATCCGATTCATTCCTGCGGGGAGGCGGCTTCCTGCTCACCAGCCTGATCACCACCCTGACCGTGTACGGCATCCTCGCCAATACCGCCACCCCTTCCCTGGCGAGCGCGGTGGAAGCCCGCGCAAAAAAACAACGGGAGGAAACCCTGCGCCTGCAGGAACTCGCCCAAAACACCGGCGCGCTCAAGCAGCAACTTACCATTGCCACTCAAAAACTGAACGCCGAGAAACAGCGCGCCATGCAGTTGACCTACCTCATCGAATTGAGTCATCAGTTGAACGAAGACCTCGACCCGCCGGTTGCCGCACAGATTGCCGTCAACGCACTCGAGCGGGTGGTCAAATGCACCGTGGTTTCGCTGATGACCTACGAAGCGGAGACGCGCCAACTGCTTGCCCTGGCATCCGGTGGACCCATGACCAGCCTGCTCCCGCCTGGACACCGCCAGGACGCCAGCCGCGGTCTGCATGGACGGGTGACCCGCCAGAAGAAAACCATCGTGGTCAATGACACAGCCGAAGAGGAAGATTTCGTCCCCGTCAACAACGAAAACACCCGCTCGTTGATCATCACCCCCATGCTTTCTCACGGGCAGATCACCGGTGTCATCGAAGTCCGCTCCGACAAACCGCACGCCTTCAACAACATGGACATCGCCAGCGTGGAAGGCGTGGCATTCGAACTCACCCGCGCCTGGGAGCGCGCCCGCCATCAGGAGCGTCTTTCCGAACTCATTCAATCGGGCATCTCCCTTGCCTCCCTGCTCGACCCGCAAGCCGCCGTTCAGGAAATTGCCCTGCTTGCCCGTAAAACCTTCGAGGCAAGGTTTGTCTTCGTCACCCTTCTCGACCAGCAAGGAGAGCATTCCCGCACCGCCCACGCCGGCGACGCGCCGCGCCTGCTCAATTCGCTGATTCACCATTCCGCCGACGACCCGCTTTTACAAGCCGCGCTCAACGCCGCCCACCCGTTTCGCGTCCGCGACGTGCGGAAGTACGCCAACCCCAACACCCTCGAACTCGACCATAACGGTTTGAGAAGCGCCCTGGCAATTCCCATGCGCCTGCACCGTCTGAGCATCGGAACCATCCTGGCGTTCGGCAAACAGACAGGCGTGTTCTTCACCGAAAAAGACGAAGCGCTCGCCGGTCTGCTCGGCTCGCAGGCGGCGGCATCGGTGGAAAGTTCCTGGCTGTATCAGGAACTGAGAAACAAAGAAAGCATCACCTCCATGCTCCGCCAGGTGAGCGAAGAAGTCCTCATGACGGAGGATGTGAGCAAGGCGGCGGAAATCATTGCCCGTGCGGCTCACAAAACAGCAAGCGCCGCCGAAACCGGCCTTGTCCTCTTTGCCCCCAACGGAGAAATTCAGGCGGAAGTGGAACTCGACAATCGAGGCGTTCATACCCGCCGCCAGCCTCCCATGGAGCGCATCCGGCAGGCAATGCAAACGCGGCAAAGCATCTTCGTCACCACCGAGCGCGGCGAACTTGCCTGTTACCCCATGATTACCCGTTCCCGTCCCATTGGGGCATTGTGGGTGCTGATCTCTGAAATTCGCGGGCAAAACTTCGCCAACGTTCAACTCCTGGCAAATCAGGCGGCGGTGACGCTGGAACGCGTCAACCTGCTGGCAGAGTCGCGCCGCCAGGCAAAAGAACTCGAAGCCGCCTACGAAGAACTGGAAAAGACCTACGACCAGACCCTCAAAGCGCTGATGTCTGCCCTCGATGCGCGCGACCGCGAAACGGAAGGTCACAGCATGCGCGTCAGCCGGCTGGCATGCCTGCTGGGAGAAAAACTCGGGTTAAACAGCGACCAACTCAAAGCGTTGGAGCGGGGCGCTCTGCTCCACGACATCGGCAAAATCGGCATCAGCGACGTCATCCTGCACAAGCCCGGCAAACTGACCGAGGACGAATGGAAGATCATGCGCATGCATCCCGACATCGGCGCGCGCATCGTGGAACGCATCCCCTTCCTGCAGGAAAGCATGGCGGTTGTCCGCTATCACCATGAGCGCTGGGATGGAAGCGGTTACCCCCTCGGCATTCGCGGAGAAGACATCCCCATCCACGCCCGCATCTTCGCCGTGGTGGATGTGTTCGACGCGCTGACGAGCAACCGCAACTACCGTAAAAAATCCACCCCGCAGGAAGCGCTGCAATACCTGCGGGAGCACGCGGGCATCCTGTTCGACCGGGAAGTCGTCGAAGCGCTGGCGGAACTGCCCTATGATGAATTTGTGGAAGGCAGCAGGATTCCATGAAAAGCGCCAAGATCGTCGTCCCTTTTGCCCCTCACGAAATCAGGCGCTTCATTTCCCCGCTGACGCTTGCCTCAACTGCCCTGATGGCAGGCATCATCGCCGACGCCATTTCGGCTCCGCCCGCGCCCGATATTCTGCTGGCGCTGTGGGGTGCGGTGGGCATCGCCTACATTGCGCTGGCTCACTATCTCATCGTGCGCGCCGCATTTCAATCTGCGGCATACAAACTGCTGAATGCGCTGCTGACCGGCATCGGCATCGGTATTTTTACCATTCTCCTGCCAGCCAATCACAAGGAAATCGTCCAGCCGCTCATCGTCTTTGGCGTTGTCGTTGGCGCCACAATTTCCGACCGCTGGTCTTCCTACCTGATTCTGCTCCTCGTCGGTTCCATCAGCCTGCCTCTCAACCGGCTCTCACTCCACAGCGTGGAAGGCACGCTCGAATTCTTCACGCCCTACCTGATCTCCCTTGTCGTTCTGGAAGTTCTCATCCGCCTCAAAGAGACCAGCCAGCAGCATGTTCACCGCCTTGAAACCATCAACAACATCAGCCGCCAAATCATGCAGACGCTGGACAAAGAGAAGACTCTCGCACTGCTGAACACCGCCCTGCGAGACACCCTTCGCGCCGACACCTACTTCATCGGCTTTGTCGAGAACGACCACCTGCAGCTCGACTTGTTCTATGACGACGGCGAGTATTTCAACGGCGCCCGTGTGCCGCTCGCCGGGACTCTTTCGGGCTGGGTCATCAAAAACCAGAAAGAACTGTTCCTCCCAGACCTGCGGGAGGACGTTTCCCTGGAAGACGTTGACCTGAAAATCATCGGCAAGAAAAAAAACAGCCTGTCCTGGATCGGCGTGCCGCTCAGCGCACAAAACGTGACCGGCGTCCTCGTCCTCTCCTCCTACACCGCCAACGCCTTCGACCACGGCGATTTGGAACTGCTCACCAGCCTGGGGCAGCACGTCACCCTCGCGCTGGATAACGCCCTGCGCCATGCCCAGGTGGAAGAACAGGCGCGCCTCGACAGCCTGACCGGCGTTTACAATCACGGCTATTTCCTCAAACTGCTGGGCGAACAAATCGAACAGGCTATGCAATCCAGAAAACCCCTCAGCCTGATCATGCTCGATATTGACTACTTCAAGCAATACAACGACACCTACGGTCATCTCGTAGGCGACCAGATCCTCACCTCCATCTGCACGGCAATCCGCCACAACATCAAACAAACGGACGCCGTCGGAAGATGGGGCGGCGAGGAGTTCGCCATCTCCCTGCCGGGCGCCAGCGGAAGCCAGGCATATCAAATTGCCGTGCGGATCGTCGAAACCATGCGGAGCGTGCGCGTGGAAGACCGCGAGCATCAAACCATTCCCATTCCCACCGTCAGCCAGGGAATCGCGGTGTATCCCGATGAAGCCGATGAAGCCTTCCGCCTGATAGACGCGGCAGACCGCCGCCTCTATCTCGCCAAAGAACGGGGGAGAAACCAGATCGAACCCGGCGCCGATTTCTGGAAGGAATGAAGCGTCGTCACGCTAAAGCCTGCGCAAACGCAGCCACCGCCTTTTCCACTGCTCCATCGTCAATCCAATAGTGCGTCACCAGACGAAACCGGCGCGGACCGTCCGGCTCCACCAGCACGCCCAGCGCCTTGAGTCTTTCCGTCAGTTCCCAGGCGTTCCAACGGACATTTTCCCCCAGGTTGAAATACACCATGTTGGTGGATGGCGAGCCTTCATCCAGCAGGATGCCGGGCAGTTGGCGCAAGCCTTCTGCCAGTTTTTTGGCGCGCAGGTGATCTTCGCCCAGGCGGGTGGTCATCTTCTCCAGCGAAATGATTCCTGCCGCAGCGACGACTCCCACCTGCCGCATCCCGCCGCCCAGCATCTTGCGGATGTGACGCGCCCGCGTAATGAACTTGTGCGAGCCAACCAGCATCGAACCGATGGGCGCAGCCAGCCCCTTGCTCAGGCAAAACATGACCGAATCGGCTGGCGCCGCCAGTTCTTTCGCATCCACGTTTTGCGCCGCCGCCGCATTGAAGAGACGCGCTCCGTCAATGTGCAGGGCAAGGTTGTGAACGCGGGCAATCTCCGCCACACGGCGGGTGTACTCCGCCGTCAACGGCACGCCGCCGCAGATGTTTTGGGTGTTTTCGAGGCAGATCAAGCGCGTGATGGGATGATGCACGTCCTCGGTGCGGATGGAGGCGAGGATGTCTTCCAACGCCAGCGTGCCATCCTTTTGATTGGGGACGGGGCAGGGCTGAATCCCTCCCAGGGCAGACATTCCCCCCGCTTCGTTCAAATAGATGTGAGATTTGCTCCCCAAAATGACCTCGTCTCCCCGCTGGCAGTGAACCAGCAAAGCGATCAGGTTGCCCATCGTTCCCGAGGGGACAAAGAGGGCGGCTTCTTTGCCCAGCCGCTCTGCCGCCATCGCCTCCAACTTGTTGACGGTTGGATCATCGCGAAAGACATCGTCGCCCACTTCAGCCTCCGCCATCGCTTCGCGCATTTCGGGGGTGGGCTTGGTGACAGTATCGGAACGCAGGTCAATGTATTCCATGTTACTTTCCTTTTCGCAAGAATCGAAGGATGCTTTCAAGTTCATCCGGCAGGGGCGCTTCGAAGGTTCTCGGCTCTTTTTCGTTGGGCAAAAGGATTTTCAGCCGCCAGGCGTGCAAAAAGTGCCGCCCGATTTCCAGCGAGGGCGTTCGCCGTCCATAGAATTTGTCGCCCACGATGGGACACTTCAAAAAGGCGCAATGCAGGCGGATCTGGTGTGTGCGCCCGGTCAGCGGATGAAATTCCAGCAGGGTGTGTTTGTCGAACTCTTCGAGGGTTTTGTATTCCGAAACCGCCTCGCGTCCTTTGGCTTCGGAGACGATTGCCATGCGTTTGCGGTTTTTGGGGTCGCGCCCGATGGACGCCTCCACGCGTCCGGCGGGGGTCGGCGGTTTGCCGTCCACGAGGGCGAGGTAGGTCTTTTCCACGTTTCGCAGGCGGAACTGGTCTTGAAGCCAGCGGTGGGCGCGTTCGTTTTTGGCAAGCAGGATGAGGCCGGAGGTCTCTTTGTCGAGGCGGTGGACGACGCCGGGGCGTTCCTCTCCGCCGATGCCCTCGAGGCCGGGGTCGTAGCCCAGCACGGCGTTGACCAGCGTGCCGGAGGCATGTCCCGCCGCAGGGTGGACGACCATGCCCGCCGGTTTGTTCACCACGAGCAAGTCGTCGTTTTCGAACAGGATGTCGAGGGGGATGTCTTCGGGGAGGAGTCCGCTGGGGGCGGGGGGAGGAATCCGAACTGTCAGCGTGGAGCCGGCTTCGAGAGGCTGACCAGCCTTCCGCGCAGGGTGACCGTCCACGTCCACGCAGCCGGCGGCAATCAGTTGTTGAATCCGCGAACGGGAGAATTCCGGTAATTGCGCGGTGAGGAATTTGTCGAGCCGTTCGGGGGTTTCGCGCTCGAAGCGGAAGGTGACGATACGCTCATTCACTGGTCGCTTCGCCTGGTTTCTCGGCGGGCGGGGGGGTGGTCTCCTGCGCGCGCCTTTTTTCGGCGCGTTCCGTCAGCCAAACGCCGAGGAACAGCACCGCCGCGCCGACCGTGATGCTGGCATCGGCAATATTGAAGACGGGGAAAGCGCCCACCGAGATGAAATCGGTCACATGCCCGATGGTGAGGCGGTCAATCAGGTTGCCAGCCGCGCCGCCCAATTGCATGCTCATGGCAAGGCGCAGAGACCAGTCCGCCTGTTCGACGTGAGGGTAGTAGTAGAGGATCAAGCCAATCACAAGGAAGGCAAGCACGGTAAAGACCATGCCGCCCTGTTGAAAGATGCCGAATGCGGCGCCGGTGTTGTACCAGTGGACGATGCGCGCGTAGGGGCTGAGCCAGGCAAGCGATTCAGGGAGCCATGTGCCGCCCAGCGGAAGGCTGGCGCGCACGAGGTTCTTCGTCCATTGATCGAGCGCCACGATGACCGCTGCAATCAAAACAATCTGCCAATACCGTTGAAACAAAGTCTTCAAAGTTCACCTCAAGCCGCCCCATTCTACCATCACTCATGCAGGTACACGCGCGGCACGCGGGCGCTGATGCTCGTCAGCACTTCGTATTCGTTTGTGCCGGTCCATTCCGCCAGGTCTTCGGCGCGGATGCCGCCGCCCAGCAGAATCGCTTCTTCGCCCACGCCAATCTCGTCATCGCCAACGTTGACCATGAACTGATCCATGCAGATGCGCCCCACCTGCGGATATTCCTTCCCGCGGATGAGCACCCGCGCGCGGTTGGTCATGCGGCGGAAGTAACCGTCGGCATAGCCGCAGGGAATGGTGACGATTCGGGTCTCCGCCTCAGCCTGCCACAACGACCCATAACTGACCGCCCGCCCCGGACGAATGCGCTTGGAATACGAGACCCGCGCACGCCAGGTGAGCGCCGGCTGGACTTCGACCGTCCGCTCCGCTTCTGCGCCGGGATAGACGCCGTAGAATAAAATCCCCGCGCGCACCATGTCGAAGTGCGCCTGCGGCAGGTTGAGAATGCCGCCGGAGTTGCACACATGTCGAAGCGGCGGGACGGGCAGGCTCAGGCGTTCATAGACGTACAGGGCTTCGGAAAATCGTTCCAACTGCAAGAGGGAAAACGAACGGTCTGCCCGCTCGGAGTTGGCAAGGTGGGTGTAAATCCCCTCCACTTCCAGGTGACGGCACGCCGCCGCTTTGCGGATGAGTCCCTCCGCTTCGTATTCGTGGACGCCCACCCTCTCCATGCCGGTGTCAATTTTCAGGTGAGTGCGGATGCGTTTGCCGCTCTGTTGGGCAACTTGTTCGGCGGCGTCGAGCAATTCGATGGAGGAGCCAGTCAGGGTCAGGTCATATTCTGCAAAGAGGGGCGTCTGCTCGGGCAGGGTTCCGCCGGCGACGAGGATAGGCTTGGAAATGCCCAGCCGCCGCAAATGGATTCCTTCTTCCGCCAGCGCCACGCCGAAATAATCCACATACGGTTCGATGAACGGCGCAACGCCATCCACGCCGTGACCATAGGCATTCGCCTTGACCATCGGCATGACTTTCGCCGGCGCAACGTGCGCGCGGATGGCTTCGAGATTTCGCTTGAGTTGGGAAAGGTTTACTTCAAGGGAAACAGGGCGGATAGAATCTGACATACTTGACACAAAAGGTGAGCGGGGTTTCTTGGTACGTAGAAGCCCTTCGGGCTGGAGGCGAGTCGGATTATGGATTTTAAGAAACAGGACGTACGCAAAACCATGCGTAGAGCGCGTTCTCTTACGCGCAGGCTGGATAATCAACTTTAGAGAACGTTGATTACACGTAAGTCTGAGAAAATAATCTCGTAATATGCGCAGGGCGGGTTCTCTTACGCGCCCGTTGACAGACAAAATTTTGAGCCAAATGGTTGGCGCCTGCCCATTTGGCTCAAAGGTTACAGGGAATAATACGGCCTAGTAATCGCGTCTGCGTTCGCGGTCACCGCCCTGTCTGCGCCCGCCACCGCTGCGAAAGCCGCCCGGGCGCTGCTCCTCTCGCGGACGGGCGATATTCACAGTGAGGGCGCGCCCGCCAAAATCCTGCCCGTGAAACTTGTTGATGGCGGCTTGGGCTTCCTCTGCGGTGGACATCTCGACAAAGCCAAAACCCTTCGAGCGTCCGCTCGCGCGATCTTTGATCACCTGCGCCGACTTCACCGTGCCAGCCTGAGAAAACAAATTCTCCAGATCGGCATCCACAGTGCTATAGGGCAGGTTTCCAACATACAGTTTCGCTTCCATGAAAGACTCTTCTCCTAGGTGTGCGCCGGGCGGTGAAGCAACCGCCTGCGGCAAAAAACGGAACGACGATGCATGACGACGGGATCACAGACACCCAGGCGCCAGGAAGTGAAACAACTGCCCCTTCTGATTGCCGGACCGCCAAACCTCATGCACTTGCCTTCGGATTCTAGCACAAGAGGGGTGACAAAGCCAGAAACATCTTTTCACGTTTTCCAAACAGGACTTACGCGTAATCAACGTTCTCTAACGTTGATTATCCAGTCTGCGCGTTAGAGAGTGTTTTGAAATTCATGTTCCAACCACAGATGAACACAGATGAACACAGATAAATTCAGTAGATCACGAAAACCCTGCGTAACTTGCGCTCTCTGGCGCAAATTCGGCGGTAGAGACCGCCAAACATGCGCTTTCGTGAAGTACTGAAATTGGATTTACAAGGTAACTTCATCCCGTTTTTCTTCAGAATCAGTGTTCATCCGTGTTCATCTACGGTAAA
>DAOUBY010000102.1:0-6235 GCA_034432325.1 Anaerolineales bacterium | reverse complement strand
CGCGTATTTGGCGGTCTCTACCGCCGAATTTGCGCTAGAGAGCGCAAGTTACGCAGGGTTTTCGTGATCTACTGAAATTGGATTTACAAGGGAATTTCATCCCGTTTTTCTTCAGAAACAGTGTTCATCCGTGTTCATCTACGGTAAATCCTGATTTATAAAACACTCTCTTAGAGAACGCCGATTACGCGTAAGTCTTGAGTATCTCGATTTTTGTGTAAAAGTAGCGCGAGATTAATCTCGCGGTACGAATGTACACGATTTTCGGCATACTACCGATTTTTCCGGCATCCCGTGCATTTCCCCCTGAGTTGTGGTAAAAGAATCGCATGAGATGGATTGACAACATTCCCGTTTGGGGCGAGCCGGTGGACGAGAGCGCATTGAAGCAGATCAAAAACTGCGCCCGCAACGCCGACGCCGCCGCGCTGATGGCAGACCATCACAAGGGGTATGCCGTCCCTATCGGCGGGGTGGTGGCTTATAAGGACAGCATCAGCCCTTCGGGAGTCGGATTCGATATCGCCTGCGGCAACAAGGCGGTGCGTCTCGACATCCCCGCTTCGGAAGTGCGCGCCAACATCCGCAAAATCATGGATGACATCTGGGGCAATCTCTCGTTTGGCATTGGTCTCAAGAACAAACAGCGCGTGGATCACGAACTCTTCGACGACCCCGCCTGGACTCTGCCCGCTGTGCGCGGTCTGAAGGACATGGCGCGCGCTCAACTGGGAACCATCGGCTCGGGCAACCATTACGTGGACCTGTTGGAGGACGAGCAGGGGCGCGTGTGGGTGGGCGTCCACTTTGGCTCGCGCGGACTGGGCTACAAGACGGCGACGTTTTTCCTGCATGCCGGCGGCGCAAAAGACGGTATGGACGTGGACCCGCTGGTCATCCCGCTGCGGTCGAGTTTGGGGGCAGATTATCTCGCCTGTATGCAGTTGGCAGGGCGGTATGCGTACGCCGGGCGCGACTGGGTGTGCAATGAGGTGGCGCGCATGCTGGGCGCGCACATTCTGGAGGAGGTGCATAATCATCACAACTATGCCTGGCGCGAAACGCACGGCGGCGAGGAACTGTGGGTGGTGCGCAAGGGAGCGACGCCAGCCTTCCCCGGTCAGAAAGGGTTTGTGGGCGGTTCGATGGGCGACATTTCGGTGATTTTGGAGGGGGTGGAGTCGGAAGAGGCGAAGCACGCGCTGTACTCCACCGTCCACGGAGCGGGGCGGGTGATGAGCCGCAACGCGGCGCGCGGCAAGATCAACCGCAAGACCGGAAAGGTCATTACGCCGGGGGCGGTTTCGCGCGAGATGATGATGGAATGGGTGCGCAAGCAGGGAGTGGAGTTGCGCGGCGCCGGCACGGATGAGTCGCCGCATTGTTACAAGCGTCTGCCGGAGGTGCTGGGCTTCCATGCGCCCACCATCCGCATTTTGCACACGCTCAAGCCCATCGGTGTGGCAATGGCGGGCGAGCATGAGTTCGACCCGTATAAGGATTAGTGGAAAGTAGAAAAATGTAACTGCCCACTGGCATTGTCATTGCAAGCCCCGCTGATGGAGCAGGCTGAATGCCGTATCGAAATCGAGGGGCAAAGCAATCCCCCCTGTCATGAGGAGACTGCTTCGCTTCGCTCGCAGCGACAAGATGGGTGGTTACAGAAAAAGAAGAAAGAAGGATATTGATGAACGAAAAACCGACTGATATTACCGTTCGTAAAAAGACAAAAGAGTTTCAAGTCACATGGAGCGACGGTCACGTGAGCGTCTATCCGTTCGAGTTGCTGCGGGCGGCGTGTCCGTGCGCCTCGTGCCGCGGCGGACATGAGAACATGAAATCGGAGCCGGATGCGGACGTGTTCGAGAAGCATTTGGGGGATTCGCCCGCCACGCGCATCGCCAACGTGGTCGCTGTCGGCTCCTACGCGCTGACCATCGTCTGGGAGGACGGTCACGACTACGGCATCTTCAACTGGCACTATCTGCGGGCATTGTGTCCGTGCGAGGAGGATCGGAAGAGGTTTGGGATGACGGCGTCATAAACCGTTGTATAATCGAATCGGATACCTAAAACGATGAGATATTCTGTCAATAATAAGATCCTCCGGGACGTGACGCGCCGAATTGTTGCGAGTGTCAATCCGCGGCGTGTGTTATTGTTTGGTTCTGCGGCTCGTGGAGAGATGAAGTCGGAAAGCGACTTGGATGTACTGGTTATCATGCGGGCGCCGGTACATCGTCGTTGGACGGCACAGAAAATTTACCGGAACCTTCACGGGGCTGGCATTGCGGTTGACGTTGTTGTGGCGACAGACCAGGATATAAAACAATATGGTCAAAAGCCAGGAACCGTTTTGAATCTGGCGTTGCAAGAGGGGGTGGTTTTGTATGATGCGTGATCCGTCGGATCCTCTTGCGTGGTTGTCACGCGCCAAGGGAAACCTGACTTTGGCGGAAAAAGGCGGACGGTTGAAGGGCGTCCTTTTCGAGGATTTGTGTTTCAACGTTCAACAAGCCGCTGAAAAAGCCCTGAAAGCGGTCTGTTTATGGAAAGGTATTGATTTTCCCAAGACCCATTCCCTTGTGCTTTTGATGGATTTACTCGAGTCCAACGGTGTGGAGATTCCCCCCGAGGTTCGGGATTCAGATATACTCACGCAGTATGCCGTACAAACCCGTTACCCCGGCGTTGATGAGGAAATTACACGGGACGAATACCGCGAAGCCTTGAAACTTGCGGCAAACGTGGTTTTTTGGGCGGAGAAGTTGATCAGATAGCCCGTTTGTGAGAAGTTGGCAAAACTATTGTAGGGAACAAGATAAACAATATGCGGCTGAGTTCTCAGCCGCCTTCTCTTTTATGGAGGGGGTGTGTGCGTAGGGGATGCGGTGGGAGAATTGGGCGCAGGAGGCCGCGTGGGGGTGGCGGTGACGGTGCGGTTCGGGGTTGGAGTGCGGGTTGGGGAGGAGACGGGGGTGGGGGTGCGCAGAGAGGCGAGTTTTTTCTGCGCTTCTTCACGCATGGCGGGGGTCATGGAATCAGCGGGCAGGTCGAGCAGAAGCGCCCAGTATCCGGCGGCTTTGCGCGGCTCCTCGCGCTGTTCATGGACGGTCGCCGCCCAGTAATAGGCGAGGGCTTTTTGTTTGTCGTCGGCGGCGAGGGCGAGGGTCTTCTCGAGGGCAAGGAAGGCGTTGCCTGCTCGTCCGTTCAGCAGTTCGGCGCGGACGATGCCGAGGTTGGCTTCGAAGAGATCGGGGTAGGAGGAGCGCACGCGGGCAATGTCGGCGTTGGCGGCGGCGGCATCGCCCAATTCCACGTTGGAGAGGAAGCGGTAGAGGATGGCTTCGCGGCGGTTGGGGTCGGTGCGCAGGACTTCATCCATCGAGCGGAGGGCGTCGGCGTAGTTGCCGTTGTTGAATTGCAGTTTTCCGAGTTCGATGTAGGCTGCGAGGTCGCGCGGCTCGTATTGCAGGTAGGCGCTGTAGAATTGGACGGCGTCGTCGTAATTCCCCAGCGCGGCATGGATTTGCCCGAGCAGCAGGTAGGTGGGCAGGGAGGTCACGTCGCGCTGGAGCGCCTGGCGGGCAATTTCGAGGGCGAGGGAGGCGTCTCCCTGTTTGAGCCATGCCCGCGCCAGATGGTAGTACACCAGCGGCGAGCCGGGCAGGAGTTGGTCGGCTTTTTGCAGGTCGGCAACCGCCCCGACAAGGTCGTTATCGCGGATTTTGACCTGCGCCCGTTCCAGATATGCCTCGCCGAAATCCGGCGCATTGCGCACCGCCTGATCGAGCAGGGGCAGGACGTTGGCGCCGGGGTTCATGACGAGTTGGGCGCGCGCCAGCCCAACGTAGGCGGGGGCAAATTCCGGCTGGCGGGTGACGGCCTCGTTGTAGGATTGCTGGGCGCGGATCACATCCCCTTTGAAGCGGTAGGATTCGCCGAGGTAGTAATAGGCAGCGATGAGATTGGGGTCGAGTTTGAGCACTTCCTCGAGCGCGGAAATTGCCTGATCCCAATTGCCTTGTTTGTAGGCGTTCTCGAACTGCAGGAGGTAATCGGCGGTGAGGGGCGAACGCTCCATAGTGACGTAGAGCGGCGTGGGCGTGTAGGGGATGTCGGGCTGGGCGGGTCCGCGTGCAGTGGCAGCCGCCTGCGGCTTGCCGCCGATGGCGGTGGGCGTGGGGGTGAAGGTCAGCACGGGTCCGGCGGTAGGCAGGGCAATGCTGGTAGCGGGCTTGGAATTGGGAAGAATCAACCCGAAGACGATTCCGCCCGCGATGACGCCGATGAGCAGGACGACGAGCGCAAGGCGGAAGACAGGGCTGGCGCGCACCGCCGCCCAGCCTTTGGGCTTCGGTCTTTCGTGGGCGAGCAGCAGACTTTCCTCCCAGGCGCGCGTGCGGGGCATGGAGAACGGCTGAACGGATTCGTCGGGGGGCAGGGCTCCGAGCAGGATCAAGCCTCGTTTGGCGGCGACATGTGCGGGGTCCAGTTTGAGCGCGGTTTGGAGGCAGTAAATGCGCTCTTTGGGGGTTTCCATGGCGGCGCTCAGCCAGGTCCAGTATTCGGGGTTGGTCTGGTTATCTTTGAGAAGCCCCGTGAGCAGTTCACGGGCGCGGGCTTTGTTTCCCCCGCGCAGGGCGTCCACCGCTTCCTGAAAGAGGACATCGTCAGCCCCACTCGCTTCAGGAGAGGGGGGAGGGATGGGAGTGGAGTCAGCCATGCGTTGATTTTACCTTACTCGTGAAATTCTTCCACTTGATAGGTCAGCACGTCGAGGCGTTTGCGCCGCCAGAGGTCGGGGCTGGCGCCCATTTTGTAACACAGGTTGTCGAGGAACTCGGCGGGGTCGGGGATTTTTTCCCACACTTGCGGCAGGAAGGTGGCGCGGCGGAAGCCGTCGCGCAGGACGACGCCATCCACGCCGGGACGCAGTTTGGAGAGCAGGTCGGATGCGTCTTTGTAGTCGAGGGGAAGCGGGCGCGTCAACCTCGAGACCTCGACCTGAATCCTGCTCAATTCATCTTCTCTCACCGGCGGGAAGCGCGGGTCTTGCAGGGCGGCGGCGACGGCATGTTCGCGCACGTCTTCGGCAAGCGGCTGATAGGCTTCGAGCGTGCCGATGCACCCGCGCAACTGTCCTCCGATGGTCAGCGTGACGAATGAGGCGCCCGGTTCGCGCAGGAGGGGTGTCAGGCTGGAGAGGTCGAGCGGGGACAGTGTTTCGCCCCGCACGGCATGTTCCATCGCTTCGCGCGCCAGGCAGAGCAGGGTCTTTTGTTCTTCGACGCTCAGTTTTTCGTTCATGGCAGATGCCCTCCCAACCCCTCCCGCGCTTTGGGGTTCGGCTAAGCGTGCGCCTGGCGTTCTCCTGCGCCGGCGGGATAGTATCTCGATTTTTGTCTAAAAGCGGCGCAAGATTAATCTCGCGGTACGAATGTACACAACTTTCAGCATACTACCGCCGGCGGACACATCACAGAACGAGCCTGCTCCCCTCTTCGGGTGGGGTTATCGGACGATTTTCCAATACACTCTATTATGATACACCAAAGGCTCGCCTTTCCCCTCTTCTACGGCAATGACTTGGGCAATAAAGAGCGTGTTCTCGCCGGCAGGGATGGATTGCACAACGCGGCAATTGAAAAAGGCGACGCCGCCTTTGATGAGCGGCGCATCCAGCAGGAGACGTTCGGTCTCCACCCCATCGAAGCGGTCAATGACACCGGGAATCTTGCCGGCAAAACGGTCGGAGAGAGCGCCCTGATCGGCGGCAAGGATGGTGACCGCAAATTCGCCGGATTGTTCGATCAGCGCGTGGGTGTGCGTGAGCCGCCGAAGCGCCACCGAAATCAGCGGCGGGTCGAGCGAAATGGAGGTGAACGAGTTGACGGTCATGCCGTAGCGTTGACCGCCGTGCGCCGCGGTGACGATGGTTACGCCGCTGGTCCAGGCGCGCATGGCGCGGCGCAGAGATTCAGAGTCGATGGTCATGTGTTCTCCAATGTAAAAATCATCATACTGTGAGGGGTGGGATGCGTCAAGCCGAATACCCGCCCGTCACTTTCCACCCATAGGATGGGGTTCGGGGTGATTTTTTTACCTCGCCTTCTCCCGTTTTACAGCGCAAAGCCCAACGCTGGTATGGTTTTCTCAAAGTCAGCAAAAGCGGCATCGAATGGACGCGAATGAACCCAATTTTTGTGTAATTCGCGTAATTCGATGCAAAAAA
>DAOUBY010000101.1:0-2353 GCA_034432325.1 Anaerolineales bacterium | reverse complement strand
ACATAGACAAACCCCTGCTCAAATCCCTGCTCATCATGGCAGACGTCATCGAAGCGCGCGACCCGTACACGGGTGGTCACGTCTGGCGCGTGTCGCAGTTCGCCAAACTGCTGGCAACCAAAATCGGCTTACCCGAAGAGGAAGTCATCAAGACCAGCATCGCCGCCTATTTGCACGACATGGGCAAAGTCGGCATTCCCGACGACATCCTGAAAAAAGCCTCCGCTCTGAATGATGCGGAGTTTGCCATCATCCAAACGCATCCCTCCATCGGCGCCAAACTGCTGAGCGGACATCCTCTGGCAGAGATGGTTCTCTCCGCTGCCAGCGACCACCACGAACGCATGGACGGCAAAGGCTACCCGCGCGGGCTGCGCGGTGAGCAAATTTCGCTCACGGCGCGCATCGTCAGCGTGGCGGACGCCTTCGACGCCATGACCAGTACGCGCCCCTACCGCAAGGGCATGTCGGTCGAGCAGGCGCTGTGCCGTCTCGAAGCGGGCGCGGGGACGCAGTTCGACGCCGAACTGGTCGGTCACATGTGCGAGCTGGGACGCGCGGGCGATCTCGACCACATCGTCGGGCACAGCGCGGATGGCATTCCCCTCGTCACCTGCCCGCACTGCGGACCCGTCATCGCCGTGCCGCGCAACACCCAAGACGGCGACGTGATCTACTGCCGCGCCTGTCACTCGGAACTTACGCTTCACCAGGTTGGCAATACGTTTGAAGCCGAAATGACGGGCATGAGCGATGACCCGCGCAAGTTGGAGCCGCGCGTCAACGAAGATGCGGTGCAGGATGTGCTGGCGCAGATCGGGTAAAAAAACTGGCTGGCTTATCTGGCGTTTGTAGAAGGGGATTAAAAACTAAATTTGCAGTGCGATACATCTTCCCCGAACTGAACAGGAGACTCTAGCCGCGCGCTTCTTCTTCCACCAAAGCGCCCAGCGCCTTGTGCGCCAGGGCGCGGCTGAACTCATCCAGCGCAAGCACAGATTTGAAACCGCCGTGTTCAGCGACAATCACATAGTCTTTCTTCTCTTCCAACGCCTGATGGATAATTTCCATGTCGGCAGCCTTCAATGACGAATCTACTACGCGGCGATTAAGCGCTTCGCCCAGCCACTTT
This sequence comes from Anaerolineales bacterium, assembly GCA_034432325.1. Lineage (GTDB taxonomy): Bacteria > Chloroflexota > Anaerolineae > Anaerolineales > Villigracilaceae > Defluviilinea. Next base: position 1,221 of record DAOUBY010000101.1, on the reverse strand, counting down.
TCGACCTCACGCCGCGACAGCCGTTCGTCCATTTCGGGGTGTTCCAGCTCGGTGTAGCGCCCCTTCTCGTTTTGAATATCCTGCGAAATCTGGGCGCGGCATTGATCGTACAAAGCCAGGATCAATTCCGAAGACGGCGTCTGTATCAGCCCGCTTGATTCCAGGACAGAATTAATCCCCTTTTCCCGAATAAAAATATTCATCAGCGACGGGAAACGACGATAGTACGCCAGCAGCAACTTCTTCCCCAAAATGACGCCGACCATATCGGCAATATTCAAATCGCCAGGTTCCTTTGCAGCCTTGCGCGGCGCGGCAAACGTCACAATGACCCGCTCGCTCAACAAGTCCATTAACATCAGGAAGGCAAACAGAAACGCCCGAGTTATTTTCCGTTCCTGCAAATCAATCACCAGCAACACTGGTTTACCAGGCGCTTCCAATGCCCGCGCCAAAATTGCCTGAAGCCCGCCCGCATCTCTCTGGCTGGTCATCTGGTACGCGCTCGACAAATCGGAGACCGAAACAAAATTCTGCGCGTTTGCATCCCTGACCGTATCCCGCAGCTCGAACTCCAACTCGCCCATCTTCAACTTTCCGACGCGGCTCAACACCGACGGAAAAAAAGCCAGCAGCAAAACAATCGCCGTCGCCCAGACCATCAACAGCGCTGGCAATGCATCCACGGGCGGCGCCTGAGTCAACCACACGAAACCCGCCCAAGCCAAACCCAAAATCATCAGGATGGCGGCAAAACGATACACGCGCTCGAACTTCTTGTTTGCTGGCATGGCTTTTCCTTTCTGCTGAACTGAAAGAAAAACTCACCCAAGTCTTACCCGTAAAAGGTAAGAGCCACCAGACGGTTTTCCTCTATTCTGGCAAAAGGAGCCGCCATGTTTAGAAATTGGATGATCTGGATTCTCGCCGCAGGCTGGATTCTCGCCTCCTGCGCGCCGACCTCCCAACCGACGGAGTCCGCTTCAGACTCCCCCGCGCCTGCTTCTCCCCCACAAGCCCTGACCTCCCCTTCGAGCGACTCTGCCCCCACCCTGCTCCCCGCCGAGCCGCCGCCCGCCCGCGCCGAAAGCGAATTCCGCACCGACTTCAGCAAACACTCCGTGCCGTATAGCGAAATCCTTTCGGGCGGTCCGCCCAAAGATGGGATTCCCTCGATTGACGCGCCCAAGTTCCAGTCCACGCGCGAAGCGGACGAATGGC